>DATGIY010000498.1:0-2780 GCA_035295475.1 Terriglobales bacterium | reverse complement strand
TGAACGGGTGACTTTCCGGCGTGAGACCCCGCACTTTTCCGCCGTGCTGCCCTTACGATTCCTGGACCTGAATTGCGACTGCCCAGCGCCGCTGTTCGAGGCGCTTCACGAGCTAGCCGCCGGGGCCTCAGCCGCGATGTTCTAGATCACTTCTCCGAATATTTTCAGCCGCTACAATGGCCGGGTGCGCTTCCGGATTCGCGATTTCCGCAAGGAAGAGTTTGAGCTGCTGTGGGCGATTGACCAGGAATGCTTTCCGCCCGGGATCTCCTACACGCGCATGGAACTGACCTTCTACATGCGCCGTACCGGAGCGTTCACTCTGGTGGCGCAAAGCGAGCCAGAAGCGCTGGGGGCGAAGGGCGGAAGGCAAGCGGGCAAGCCCACGGCGGCAGCCGCGAGCCAAACTGCTGGAGACATTCTGGGGTTCATCGTGGGCGAAGTCAGCGCACGGGGAGCAGGACACATCATCACCATAGATGTGCGCGCCGGGGCCCGGCGCTATGGCGTGGGCACAGCCTTACTGCAGGCGGCAGAGGCGCGCCTGCGCGGCGCCGGCAGCCGGCACGTATTTCTGGAAACGGCGGTCAACAATGCCGCCGCCATCGCCTTTTACAAGCGCCACAGCTACGAACTGATCCGCACCATTCCCCGCTACTACAAGAACAGCCTGGACGCGCTGCTGCTGGGCAAGCGGCTGGCGGCGGAAGCGGGCAAAGGGTAGGCGGCGGCCGCAATTGCCGGCATCAGCTGCCCTCTCACATCTTGATCATGTATTTTCCACAGGCCTCAAAGGCGGAAAGGAGGTGAGTCATGCCCAGGAGCTGGCGGATGCGCTGGTTGATGTTAATTAGCCGCAGCTGGCAACCGGCGGTACGGGCGGAGACGTAGAGCGCAACCAGGGTACCGAGGCCCGAGCTGTCCATGTGGGCCAAAGCGGTGAGGTCCAGGACCAGGCATTTGGTCTGTGCAATCAGAGGCTTAACTGCCTCACGCAGCTGATCGGTGGTCTCCCGCACCAGGCGCCCGCGGCATTCCACCACGATCTCCTCGGGGCCGGTACGGGTAGTTAGAGTCAGGTTGCGGGCAGCAGCGGGGCTAGACATGCGGGGGCGTCCTTGGGCCACGATCTAATGGCGGCGGCCAGCATTGTAGCGGCAAAAGCGGGGAAAAGCAGCCAGCCAGAGTAACGAAAAATAACCGTTGTGATAGCAATTGATATTGGCCGATATAGTAAGGCAACCTCCAAGCCAGGCGGAGCTTCTGATGCTCGAAGTGGTGCAACATCGCGGCACTCGCAACCACCGCGATTCCGGCCGGGCCCCGAGGCAACCTGCTCCGTCACCTCGGCAGCTCGGCCGGCCCTCTTTCAGGGCGCCGGGGAAAGGTCAGTTGTACGGCTTCTGGCTGCCGGTGAGCAAACCCACGGCTATCGCGTAATGCACCAGGTCGGCGCGGGTCTTAAGGGCAAGCTTTTCGTAGATTCGCGAGCGATATGTGCCCACGGTTTTAACGCTCAAACCAAACTGGCCGGCGATTTCCAGACTGGTAAAACCCTGGGCGATAGCGTGCAGAATCTGAGTTTCGCGACGGCTGAGCTTTCTCAGTTCCGAGTGCCTGCCATTCTTGCCATCGCCCAGCACCAGGTCGGCCAGGGAGTCGCTGAGGCGCGGGTCGAGGTAGCGCTGTCCCTGGCGGGCCCTTTCCAGGGCCAGGAAAAGTTCCGTTTCCTCGGCCCGTTTCAAGACATAACCAAGTACACCAGCCGCCAGCAGGGAACGCATGTAGGTGCAGTTTTCATTGTTGGTGAGGATTACCACGCGGGGGCGGGGCTGGCGCTGCAGCAATTGGGTGATGCCGGGCAGACGGTTAGCGCTTAGGGCGCTGATCTCGGCCAGCACCACCGCGTCCAGCAGCGCGCCCAGCTGTTCTTCTGGAATGAGACGCGACGGGTCGATTTCTCCCACTACTTCAAACTTAGCTTGCGAAGCGAGAGTCCGCGCCAGCCCCGCTCGAACCATGCGGTATTCCGATACGATGAGAATTCGAACCTTATCCATGGGAATAGGCGATTTCGATCCTCAACGAACGTACGATTACGCATGACGTCGCGACATATCGTACGACGAGATTTATGCTTGCGGCAGGTAATTTTCTGTGATTATTTTTTTGCGGCGGGAAAAATCAAGCCGCTTCCGGCTGCTCTGCCGATCCATCGGGGCGGTGGACGCTCAGGTCCATGGTTTCGGAGGCAATATTGATGTCCTTGCGTTTCTGGACCCGCTGAAAGACTTCGCTGAAAATAAAATTGCTGGCTGCCCGCCGCTTCTTGGGTTCGACAATGTAGCGCAGAGTCAGTTCCACCCAGTTGCTAGTGACTTTCAGGTACACGGTGGGCTCCAACTCCATCTGAGGGACGAGGAAATAGCGCTGCATGCGGCGCATCTGCGCCTGCGCTCCCTCCAGGAATTCGCGGGTGTATTGCTGTCCCACGTCCAGGAGTATCTTGCTGGCCTCACTCACGTTGCTGGCATAGGTGACCGGAAGCTGAATCTCGTCCCATATGTATGAGAAGTTCTGGGTGTAGTTGTAAACGGGATTGCCGAAAATAATGGAATTGCTGAACTGCACCATGCGGCCGGTGGCCTGATCCCCGCCTATCCAGTTGCCCAGCTCCATCATGCGGGTATAAAAGAACCCGACGTCCACCACATCGCCGGTGAGCTGGGTAATCTCGATGCGGTCGCCGACGGAATACATATGGCCGGCAAAAATGGCGA
>DATGIY010000497.1:0-2064 GCA_035295475.1 Terriglobales bacterium | reverse complement strand
CACGACTACTACACCGACCCCGATTTGGTCGCTGAAACCCTGCGCGGACGCGGGTTTCACGTGTTACGCAATCAGTCTTTTGCGGTGGAGTTAAACGGCGCCCGCCTGTGGTTGGCGGGAGTGAATGATGTGGTGGCCGGCGCCGACGATCTGGAACTCGCCCTGCAACCGATTCCGCGCTCCGAAGCGGTACTGCTGCTGGCCCACGAACCCGATTTCGCGGATTGGGTCCCGCCTGGCCGCGTGGACTTGCAGCTCTCCGGCCACTCCCATGGCGGCCAGATCGTGCTCCCCATCATCGGACCGCCGTACCTTCCGCCCCTGGCCCGCAAATATCCCTGGGGCTTGCGCCGGCTCGGCCCTCTGACCCTCTACACCAACCGCGGACTGGGCACCATCACCCTCCCCATCCGCTTCAATGCTCCGCCAGAACTCACGCTGTTCACACTGAGAAGCAGCAGTCACAATCAGCAATCAGCACTCAGCGGTCAGCAATCAGTCTCTCAGGAACTCGCCGCCGCGCCCTGCACGGTATCGATCGGCTGAATGCTGAGTGCTGACTGCTGACTGCTGCCTTTCTCACGTCGCTTTCTTCTTGCGCAACACCGCTGCCACCCGTTTCAGATCGGCGACAAACAGCTCCGTTTCGCGATGCCGGCTTTCATCATCCTGCGCCCGCAGTATGGCGGAAGGATGAACCGTTGCCGTCACGAACGGAGCCAGCGTCGAAACCACCATCTGGCCGCGCTGTTGGCTGACGCGAAAATCTTTGCCCAATAGTGCTTGTGCTGACGTCGCTCCCAGGCACACCAACACTTCCGGACGCACCACGGCCAATTCTGCTTCCAGCCAGGGGCGGCACGCCGTGATCTGCAGCTGGTTGGGTTTTTTGTGAATGCGCCGCTTGCCGCGCGGTTCCCAGTTGAAGTGTTTCACCACGTTGGTGACGTACACTTCCTCCCGCGCGATCCCTGCCTGTTCCAGGGCTTTATCCAGCAGCCATCCCGCCGGCCCCACGAAGGGACGGCCCGCCAGGTCTTCACGGTCTCCCGGCTGTTCACCCACGAACATCACTCGCGCCCCCCGCTCGCCTTCCCCAAACACCGTCTGCGTAGCCCGTTGCCAGAGGTTGCAGGCGCGGCACACCCGCGCTGCTTCCCGCAGCTTATCCAGCGTGGGATTCGCGGGAATCAGTGGCGCCGCCGTTGAAACCTTTGCCCCTGCTCGATTGGCTCTTGCCGCCATATGCTTTAACTCTCAGATGCGCCGGCTGGCCGGCTGCGTTCTCCGCTGCTGCTCCCCCTCTGCTGACAGATTTTGTCGGCATTATCGACGGATTCTGGCAATCTCAAGCCTCACCGGCCTTCGCAGCCCGTCCCATCTCCTGGTCCCGGGTGCCGCCTTGTGCTTGAATTCCAGACACTTGGCGGCCGGAAATCGAACCCCGCTGGTTAATTCTCAAAGTGGCAGTAAAGCTGCCACTATGACTGTGATTGCGGCGCCAGGAAACTTTAGCCTCGGGTGCCGCGTGGGTGACATCTGCCGCTGGAGGGGGCGGCCAGGTGCAAGTTCGGCGAAGTACCTGGGGGAGGGTACGAGCCGAGGGGAGCCGCGGAGCGATCCGCGGCTCCCCTTTTTTTGAGCTCGACCCGTTGCGGTTACTCCCCTTGTTCGGTTTCCTTCGTAACCTCCTTGCTGGCTTTGACTTTGCATATAATTTTCTTAGGCCCTTTGCCAACCTTGCCGTATATGCCTGCGATTGAGATTCTTGCGCTGGAGAAGACGTACGCCGTCGGCTTCTGGCGTAAACGTTCGCGTTGCGCTTTGCGCCCGCTCAGCCTCACGGTCGAAGAGGGAGAGGTCTTCGGCTATCTCGGCCCCAATGGAGCCGGTAAGACAACAACTCTGAAGCTGCTGATGGGATTAACTTTTCCCACTTCCGGCTCGGCGCGCATTCTGGGCATGGAGATTAACCATCCCCGGGTTAAATCGCAGATCGGCTTCCTTCCCGAGCAGCCCTATTTCTACGACTATCTGACCGCCCGCGAACTGCTGGAGTACTAT
>DATGIY010000496.1:0-14926 GCA_035295475.1 Terriglobales bacterium | reverse complement strand
CCATCCCGCGCTCTCCCCTGGCGAACAGGAGCGTGTCCACGGCCCGGCGCTGTGGAGCCGCGACCCGGACCACTGCTGCTGGCTTCGCAAAGTGGAGCCGCTGCGGCAAAAGCTGGGGGAAATGCAGGCCTGGATCAGCAGCATCCGGCGGGACCAGACCGCCGCGCGCGCCACCGCCCGCAAGCTGGAATGGGACACGAAATTCGGGCTGCTTAAAGTCAATCCCCTGGTGGAGTGGAGCTCGGAGCAGGTTTGGCAGTACATCCGCCGGTACGACGTGCCCTATAACGAACTGCACGACCGCCACTACCCGAGCATCGGCTGCACCCATTGCACGCGTGCGGTGCGCGCGGGCGAAGATCCCCGGGCCGGGCGCTGGGCGGGATTGGCCAAGACCGAATGCGGGCTGCACATCGCGGAGTAGGCGCCCGCAATGGCGAATCGGCGGCTGGCAATTAGAACACAAAAGTGGCCGGCGCCGGCCAGGCACGCGGGGCTAATCGGCGGCGTGGGCGGTAGCGCGGCGAAGAGGCAGGAAGACGGTAAAGGTGCTGCCGTGCGCGACCGCGCTGCTTACTTCAATGCGCCCGCCATGTTCTTCCACGATGCGGCGCGCCAAAGACAGGCCCAGCCCCGTCCCGTTTCCTTTGGTGGTGTAGAAGGGGCGGAAAATATGAGGCAGATGCTCCGGGGCAATTCCGCGGCCAGTGTCGCTGATAGCGATAGCGGCCACGCCGTCGTGCCGCTCCACTCGTACAGTGATCTTTCCGCTGTGGTCGATGGACTGGATGGAGTTGAGCAGCAGGTTGAGCAGCACCTGATTGACCTGATTGCTGTCGTGCTCCACCTCGAGCGGCAGGGGATCGTGACGAAACTCGATGTCGATCGACTTGGATAACGCCTGCTGGCGGGAAAACATGACCGCGTGTTCCACCGTGGCGTTCAGGTCGGACAGGCGAGTCTCCGGCGGCTTGGGGCGGGCGCACTCCAGCAGGTCGGAAACGATGCGGTTGATCTGCATCACCTCCTGGCGCACATCTTTGACCACGGCGCGCGCCGGGCTGCTGGCGGGCAAGTCGCGGCCGATGATCTCGATCACCCCGGCGATACCCGCCAGCGGATTGCGGATTTCGTGGGCCAAACCGGCGGCCAGTTCGCCCATGGTGGCCAGATGTTCGGCGCGCGACATTTGCGTGTGATGGAGGCGCTCGATCTCATCCCGGTTTTCCCGCAGCTGCCGAACCATTTCGTTGAACTTGCGGCCCAGGTCGCCGATCTCGTCGTTACGGCCGGCGAATTTGACTTCCGCGTCGAGTTCTCCCGCGCCCACGCGCGCGATTTTTTCCTGCAGTTCGCGCATGGGGCGGTGAATGAGGACCGCCAGCACCAGGATCATGACCGCGCAGATGGCGACGGCTCCAGAGCTGGCCACCAGGAGCACGGCGTGGCGCTCGGTCCGCTGCAGGGAAACCGTGGCCAGCAGGAATAAGACCAGTCCATTCAGCAGCACCACCGCGACCGGCAGCACCGCCTTAATTTCCCAACTGATGCGCACGGGGAGCCGGCGCGCGGCGTTGCTTACCGTTCCGTGCGTACCGCCGGCAGCTTTCTCCGCCGCTTCCCCTTCGTTGCTTTCCCTATCAGGCATAAGCATGCAGTCCAGGCAGCAGATACGTGACTCCAAAGAAGGTGAACATCACGACGACAAAGCCGAGAATGGCGAAGTACGCGGCGCGGCGGCCCCGCCATCCGCGGGTGATGCGCATGTGCAGATAACCCGCATATACCAGCCAGGTAATGGCGGCCCAGGTCTCTTTCGGATCCCAGCTCCAGTACGCTCCCCAGGTCCGATTGGCCCAATACGCGCCGGCCGCAATCATCAAGGTGAGCAGGGGAAATGCGATACCGATGGTCTTATAGGTGATCTGATCCAGGGCGTCGGCGCTGGGCAGCAGGCGCTCCAGATCGGTGCGCCGCCACAAGAGCAGGAGATAAAGCAGAGAGATGAAGATCCCGCCTACCAGTCCGGAGAGAATGAACGGGCTGGCCGCCAGGTTGGTGGGAAACAGGCCGTCGGCGTCGAGCGAAGGATAGCTGCCATTGGCGCGCGCTATGAAGGCGGCCAACGCCAGCACCTGTGCCAGAATGCCTACGAACACCGCGCGGTTCGCGACCCCGTAGAAGCTTTCATCCTTGCGCCAGCCGGCGAGCAGATAAAACACGAAGGGGGAGGCTACCGCCGCGGCAACCACGCAGAACAGCCATCCCAGATCGGGGATGGTGACGAACAAGCGCACGCCGCGGGTGAGAAACATGTCCTGCTTTTCCGCCGCGTCCCACGCGGCCACGCTCAGACCTCCCCAGCGCTCAAAGCGAGTCAAAATGCCAACATAGCCTGCGGTGACGGCCAGGCTGGTGGCTGCGAGAAACGTTTCCGTTTTCATCTTGTCCTGGATTAGGAACATCAGCGCCAGCGCGAAGCTCAGGGCACACGCGGCATAGGCCAGCATGGCCAAGCTGACGTGCACGTGAAGCCAGGTGGACTGCAGCGCCGGGACCAGGGGATGAACGTCGGTGCGCAGGAGCTGCATCAGCACCACGCCGACTATGGCGACCGGCATGGTGACGGTGCCAATCACCTTGACGCCATATTTCTTTTCCGCGACCAGCGTGAGAGCGGCCAGGGTCCACACGAAGCTGAGCAGCATTTCATACACGCTGGCGAATGGCGGGTGCCCGGCAACGTACCAGCGATGAGCCACGGCGGCAGTGTTGGCGAGCAGGCCGGCCCAGGTGGCGAGCGAGGCGTAGCGCACGTAAGATTCTGTGCCGGTCACGCCGAAGCCCAGGTACAAGGCGCCGGCGCCGCCGTAGAAAATGAGCGCAGCGTAGAGCAGGTTCGCCTCCGTGAACAGGTTGCCGCTCTTCACCACGTTGAGAAACGCCATGAACAACAGGAAGGCGATACCCAGCCCTACCAGCACGATCAGGAGATTGCTGGGTGCTGCGGGTTGCCGTTCCACGCGTGTCCGTGCCATGTTTGCCCTCCCTTAAACGCTGGCCAGCGAAGCCTCGCGCTCGGTGGCGCGGGCCTGTGATTCCTGCTTCAATTCCGTCTGTACTTCTTCGATCAGGCGTTGAAAGCGCTGCTCAAAGGCGGCGCGGTTCTTGTTGGCGGAGCCGCCAATCCACAGCGCCGGACGCCCGGCGTCATCGTGGACCACCATCGCCCAAAACCGCACATGCACCAGGTAGAAGGCGACCGCCAATCCCAGGGCCATGACCAGGCAGCCTGCCCACACCAGCCACTGCCCGGGTTCATGCGAAACCTGCAGGCCAGTGAAATAGCCCATGCGCAGGTCGCGCACCTGAAAGTTGTAGGGCGACTTGTTGTCGTGAGCTACGTCGGGAAATTGGGGAAAAATCCAGACCAGGGCCGGCTCTTTAGTTTTCTTGCTCCTGACTTCCAGCTGGAAAGCGGGATTGTTGGGCTCATTGGAGCGGGCGTAAATCTGGTTATCCTGAATCACGAAATCGGGAATGAAGCGCGCCAGGCGCACTGCGGTTTCGCCATCCAGCTGCACGCTCTGGTCCTGAGCCAGCGAGATCTCCTGCGCCGCTCCTGCCCCATTGACCGGTGTGGCGGTCAACGTCACTTTGTCCAGCTGCCCGGTGGTCCCGTAGCTCGATTGATAAATGCGGATGCCGCCGTAAACCAGCGGATCGTTCACCACGATCTGCTTGCGCTCGGCCTCGCGCCCGTCCTTCAGCACCACCAGATTGGACCACCAGCGTTTGGGCGTGCCGTCCGCGTAGTTCTCCTGGCCGGCGCCATCGCAGCGAAGCACGAAGGGGAGAGCGCGCGTGCTGCCGTTCTGCAGCTGGATCTGGCTGGCCTGCTGGCCATTGGTTAGCGCCAGAAATCCGCGGTAACCCCACATCGCGTCCACGATTCCGCCCAGGAAGATCAGCAGCAGGCTGGCGTGCACGATGTAGACCGCCAGCAGCGAGAAGCGGTTGCGCTCGGCGTAAAGCGATACCTGGTTATCTTCCACGATGTGCTGCGGGTGCAGCCGTTGCCGCTCGAACACTCGATGGGCCGCAGCCAGAGCCTGCTCGCCATCGCCAACGGGGATCTGTTTCTGTACTGGCAGCACGGCCCGAAAATGGGAGTCGGCGCGGCGATAGGGGCGCGCCCAGAACCGCCAGACGCGCGGAAAGCGCTCGATAGAGGCGGCCACTATGGTCAGGCACAGCAGTCCCATGAGCAGGGCGAACCACCAGGCGTGGAAGACGTCAGTCATACCCAGCCGGTCGAGCCAGGCCAGCATTTGCGGCGAATAGGACCGCTGCATGACGTCAGGATCTGTGGTGGGGCGCTGCAGAATAAAGGTGCCGGCCGCGGAAAAGATCACCACCAGGATCAGCAAGATGATGCCGGTGCGCACCGAACTGAGGCTTTGCCACAAGCGGCGTCCGGTCGAGCGAGTGTGTCCCGCCATATACCCTTCCTTCCCCGGTCTTTAAGAGCACGCCTTCCGCCACAACCACGCAAACTCCGCAAGAAGCTGTTCCGCAGCCATTTAAAGCTGCCGGCATGCGCCGGCAGCGGGACCGATGGCTGGGCGATATCACGCAGCAGCCGGGCAAATTGCGGGGATTTGACGCATGAGGCGGGGCCCGCGCGGGCTTGGGTTAGCAGTCACATCTGCTTGTGACGCGGCTCCTATGCCGACGTGCGGCGGGAGGGGGAGCATGGTTCCAAAACGGGATGGTTCCGATTCGGGAGAGCTGGAGGTGTCACTTGCGTACCGTTACCCGCCCAAAATCAGGGTTGGGGCATTTCACGTGTGGCGCTGTGGGAGATGGCCCATTTAGGAAAAAGGGGGCCGCTCACGGAGCCGTCCGCCCTCTCCCACACAATCCAGCATTTGCTTTTATCTCAGCAATTTACAAGAACTCGGCCAGTAACTCGCGATCCTCAACTCAGCGGCTAGACGCGTGCACAAGCAAGGGTTGGAGGTGGTCGTGAACTGCGCCAGCAAAAAACTATGGTTCCTCCTCCTGCTGGTCCTGGCATGCGGCTTGCCTGTGGCCGCCGCCGAACACCCGGTGCCTTTGCCCAAAGATGTGCAGGACAAAAACTGCCTGGAATGTCACGACGACAAGACCAAGGGCAAGGCGGTGCACTCCGCCATACAGATGGGCTGCAGCACCTGCCACAGCGTAAAGACGACCGGCGACACGACGACCGTGGAACTGGTCGCGCCCAAGAACGAGCTCTGCTTCACCTGCCACGATAAGAGTAAGGAAGAGGTTCTGCACAAGCCGTACGAGCAGGGACAATGCACCACCTGCCATGATCCGCACAGCAGCGATTTTCCCAAGCAGACACGCGCGGAAACTAACTCCCTGTGCCTGGCCTGCCACGCCAACCGCACCATCAAGGGCGACAAGGTCACGCTGTTCGGAACGCAAGAAATCTCCGCTGCCGATTTCGGTGAAATCCCCAAAATTCTCCCCACGGACACGGCGCAGATCGGGCATCCCTTCGCCAGTCATCCGGTAGCCGGCATGCCCGATCCCACGGATCCAGCGAAGAAAATCTCCTGTCTCAGCTGCCACGAGCAGCATGCCGCCGCCCAGCAGTCGCTGGTGCGCACCGCGAAGAACGACAAGAACGGAGACATCTGCAACAGCTGCCACCAGGCTTATGAAGCCCAGCAGCGGGCGGAAAACCTGAAGAAATACGGAGCCGTCGAGGAGCAGAACCAGAAAGATTTGCAGGATAAGCAACGGCGCAATGGGCAAGAACAGCCCAAGACGCCGAAGAGCGGATCGGACAAGCCATGACCCCACGCACACGCACATCGCTCATTCTTGGCTTTGCGGCACTCAGCCTGCTTACGGTTCGGCCGGCGCTGGCGGGAAAGAATAAGGAAGCAAAGGCGCCGGCGCCGTCCGGCAACCTGGTGTGGCCACTGCCCCCGGATAAGCCGCGAGTGAAATTCCTGGAGTCCTATTCCAACAACTACGACATCGAACCTCGGAAAAAGCGCTCCTGGGTGGACAAGATGGTGGGCAATGGCGATCCCAACCAGGTAGAGATGTTCGAGAAAGCGGCGGGCGTGGCCAGCGACAGCAAGGGCCGGATCTTCATCGTCTCCAGTCAGCGCGCCATGCTCTACATCCTGGACAAGGAAAAGCGCCAGATCACCCGGGTGAATGGTGATCGCGGCCTGCAGTTCCGCACCCCGCTGGGCGTGGTAGTGGATGCCAAGGACAATTTCTACGTCGCCGACTCGCAAATGCACATGGTCTTCAAGTTTGGGCCGGATGGCCACTTACAGGGCACGATCGGAGCCGAATCCGGCCTCACCAATCCCACATATATGGCGCTGGACGAAGGACGCCGGCGCTTGTTGGTGGTGGATTCGCATTTGCACCAAGTGCTCATCTTCAATTTGGACACGCTGCAGCTGGAAAAGAAGGTGGGCAAACGCGGCGGCAAGAAGGGCGAGTTCAATTTTCCTATCGCAGTAGCGGTGGCGCCCGACGGAACTTTCGCGGTAACCGACACCGGCAGCTGCTCGGTAGAAGTGTTCTCCCCTGAGGGGACATTTATCCGCCGCATTGGGCGCCAGGGCACGCGCCCGGGAGAGTTCGTCCGCCCCAAGGGTTTGGCTTATGACAAGGAAGGCCACCTCTGGGTAGTGGATGCCGCTTTCAACAATTTCCAGATCTTCACACCCGACGGCAAGGTGCTGATGTTCGTGGGCTCCTACGGGCAGAACCCGGGCGAGTTCAATCTGCCGATCGATATTTACATCGACAAGAACAACCGCGTCTACGTCAGCGACAGCCTGAATGCCCGGGTGCAGATTTTCCAGTTCCTGGGAGGGAACTGACATGAGTTCTGCTGCGCACCGCAGTGTCGGCAGATTTTGTAAGGCAGTACTTCATTGTAGCTACACGAGTTGTGCAACTCATCTATCGGGAGGTCTTATGAGAACAGCAAAAACACTCGGCCTGGTGATGCTTGTAATGGCCTTAACGGCCACCATGAGCTTCGCCAAGGTCGGAAAGAGCGCCATTGTAGGCGGGCGGCACGATCTTCGAACGGAGTTAAGCGGCAGCTCCTACGCGCTCTGCAACTACTGTCACATTGCGCACAAGTTTTCCAATGTGACGGCCCCACCAACAGCTGGCCCCCTGCTCTGGAACCACACGCTCTCCAGCAAAACCAGCTACGGGGTTTACACCAGCTCCAGCTTTTCCGGGTACAACACAGACATCACCGACCTGGGCTCAGTCGCTACGCCCACGGTCAGCAACCTTTGCCTGTCCTGCCACGATGGCACGGTCGCCATCGATTCGTGGTATTCGGCAGTTCGCGCAAGTCAAAATACGGTGATGATGCCGGCCGACCGCACGGTCACGGATCTGACGCAACAGCATCCCATAAATTTCAGCTACACCACTGCTTTGGCTACGGCGGCTGGGCTGCGAGCTCCAGCCAGCACTACCTCGGTAGACGGTGCCGGCGAAATTCCTCTGTTCCAGGGCAAGATGCAGTGCGCCACCTGCCATGACCCGCACAATGCCAGCGGCATTATGACGCAGGCGTTCCCGACTCAGACCAGCGGAACGTTCTGCACCTATTGCCATCTGTAAAAACGTGGGAGAGGCGCAGTTGCGCCTCTCCCTCTCTTTGAAATATGCAAGACCCACGAGGCAGTGATGAACTTCGCGAAGCTAGCTCGGATTCTGGCGATAGCGGCCCTGCTTTGGACTGTCGTACTGCCCTGCGCAGCTCAGTACGCCTCCGAGGAGACCGATCGCTGGCACATGAAGGGCACCGCGGGCTTCGATTTGTTCAACACCGGCTATACTCCGGTGATCAACGGCCAAGGCGAACCTTCTTCTTATAGCGATGTAGCCGGCGACTTTGGCCTCGATTTGAGCGGCTTTCTGAAAGATCCCAAGCTGTTGCAGTTCGACACCAACTTCAACACCCAGCGCGGCGCCACCTCTCTGACCGGCGGCGACTATAATGACAACCTGTTGGGCGGGGGCATCTCCCTGGCCTTCTTGCCGGTCAGCCGGTTTCCCTTCCACCTGGTGTATCGCAAGAGCGCTTTTGATACCAGCGGCAGCCTGTTTGGATCGAACACCGATTATTCCCAGCTCAACGCCGACTGGACAATAGACATTCCCAACTTGCCCCGCTTCAGCTTCAGCCATTTGACCAACAACAACGACGTGCGCCTGGCGGAGTCGCTCACCGACACGGGATTCGACCAGTCGGACTGGGGTTTTCGGGCGCAAGATACGCGCGCGGGGTGGCACTGGAACGCCGGATACAACTTCGGCAAGATCAATTCCAGTACCGGTGGAGTGCTGAGCTTCATCTCGGGACTGAAGGAGAATTACAAGACCATCTCTGCCAATGGCTGGCGTTCTTTTTGGGACGACAAGGCAGTGTTGCAGATTGACAATCACGGCGAATCTTTTCACTACGCCCTGCCGGGGGATGGCAGCAGCAACAACAAGGATTGGCTCAGCCTGGCCACGCTGCGCATCCAGCATACCCGCAAGCTGATGAGCAGCTATTACTACTCATTTTCGCGCGTGGAACTGAACAACCAGGAAAACGGTCTGCTTCCGGGCGTGGCCTTCATCACCGTCCCTCGGGTGGATACACACATTGTGGGGTCGCGGGTAGAGTATCAGTGGTTTGAGCCGCTGCGCGTGTTCCAGGAAGTCCGCTACTACCACAACTCCCCGTTTACCACAGAGTTCGAGAATCAGACGTCGCTTACCGAATCGTTCACCGGATTTACAGTGCAGAAACGGCTCCGCGGCTTCGATCTGAACGGCACTTATACGCTGCGCTACGACTTCATGGGAACGAACTTCGGCAACAATGCCCACACCTGGTCCAATGACGTGGATACGCGCGTGGGCTGGGGCGATGTGCGGCGAGTTCACCTGACGGGCACCTATCGCTACGACAAGTACAACTACGTTCAGCAGATCGGCGGATTCAGCACTGATAACCGGTACGGGGTGGAGGCGGAAACCACGGCCATAGCGGGCTTTCGGATGCGGGGCGGGGTGGAACATGGCAAGCTGGAACTGTTGAACATCTCCGGCGACATCGCCAATCATTACACCAACTACTCGGCCTCAATCGAAACTCGCAAGATCATTCTCACCGGCGCGCGGGGACTCAATAATGGAGCGGGCGCATTGTTTCCCACCGATATCATGCAGCAGCAGTTCGTGACCGCACCCTTGCCCCTGGCCCAACTGCTGGCCACGCCGCTGCTGGGGCGCTTCACTCGGGTGACCAGCGTCGGGCTGACCGCGCGCATGCGGCGCAACCTGGATATCGGCGCCGACTGGCGGCGCGAGAGCGATCTGCTGTTCAGCGCCCTGCAGAACTACCGTATCTGGGAAGTGCGGGCGCAATACCGTTTAGGCAAGATCACCCTGGATGGCGGGGTGGGCAATATGTATACGCAGGTCGATACGAACCTCAACACCAACGGGCTTCGCATTAACCGCTACTACATCCGCGTAAGGAGGGACTTCAACTTCTTCTGAAGTGGGGAACTGAAGAGGATGGTAATGACAAAAAAAGGTTTAGCAGGGGTGGGGATCGGCATCGCACTGGGCCTGTTGCTGTTGAGCGCCTGGCCGCGCACGGAGGCGGAATCCAAGGCGCCCGCGGTGCTGTTGCCGCCGCAACTGGAGTGGGTGGGCACGCTGCGCAACGCCGCCGATGTCACTCCCAAACCGGGGCGCTTCAAACGGATCCTGAAAAAAATTATCGGCCTGGACGATCGCCAGAAGGCCATGTTGCTGCCCAATGGTGTCGCTGTGGACAAGCAAGGCCGCGTGCTCGTCGCCGACACCAAGGAACGGTTGGTGCACGTATTCGACTCGGAACACAAGAAATACAAGACCCTGCGCCCGCCCGACTCCAATCCCTTTCTGGCTCCCATCGCGGTGGCCACCGATGCGGCGGGAAAGATCTACGTCAGCGATTCGGTGCGCTCGCGCGTATTTGTCTTCACTCCCGAGGGAAAGTTTGCCGGCGCCATCGGCGCGATTACTAAGGATGAGAGCATCTTCAAACGCTGCACCGGCCTGGCCATCGATCAGGCACGCGAGCGTCTGTTCGTGGTGGACACCTTGGCCATGCAGGTGGTGGAACTATCGCTGGATGGCAAGGTGATTGCGCGTTTCGGCAAGCCGGGCAATGGCCCCGGCGAATTCAATTACCCAACTTATATTGCCGCGGATTCCGACGGCAGCGTGTGGGTGATGGACTCGCTGAATTTCCGCGTGCAGCATCTGGATGCCAGCGGCACGTTTCTTTCCGGCTTCGGCCACCTGGGAGACGCCATCGGCGAGTTCGATAAGCCCAAAGGCATTGCGCTTGACGATCAGGGCCATATTTACGTTACCGACAGCCGCGACGATCGCGTGCAGGTCTACGACCGTGACGGCCGCCTGCTGTTCTTCTTCGGCCAGACGGGCGCGGCCGAGGGCCAGTTCTTCCTGCCCGAGGGCATCGCCACCGACCGCAGCAATCGCGTGTACGTGGCCGACGGTTACAACCGCCGGGTGCAGATATTTCATCTGCGCCCCGGAGCGGAAACAGGCGGAGGAGGCCAGTGATGCGCGGGCGTCTCCTCATTCTCCTCCTGGTCGTATTGGTCGCGGCGGCGGGAGTCCGCCTCTCGGCTAAGGGGAACATAACGGCCATTCTGAATTCCAAGCACGATTTCCGCGCCGGCTCCGGTTCTGCTATTCGCTCCGTATCCGAACGCGATGCCTGCATCTTCTGCCATACCCCACACAGCATGGGCAGCGGCAATGGAACTCTGCTGTGGAACCACAAGGTTTCCCTGCGCGATTTTTCCACCTATAACAGCAGCACGCTGCAATCGATGGTGACTCCTATCCAGTCGCAGGACACCTCCAGACTGTGCCTGAGCTGTCACGATGGCACGATCGCCCTGGGCGATACGATCAATAACGGGCTGATTGAGTTTGTGCAGGGCAAGGGCTATCACATTCCCAACGAGGGAAACCTGGGCAACGCCGCCGGTTTCTCTGACGACCATCCCTTCGGGTTTGTCCCCGCCACGCGCGGAGAAGTACGCCTGCCCGCGCCCGGCGATCCGGTGCATTTGGACGGAAATGGCAAGCTGCAGTGCACCAGCTGTCACGATCCCCATCAGGAGAACCTGGATTCGGTGGAGGGCAAGTTCCTAGTCAAGCGTAACGACCAGTCGGCTCTATGCGTGAGCTGCCACCAGCCCGCGGGATGGAGCACTTCCGCGCACCGCTTGCCGCCCGATCCCAGCGAGGATTTGCGCTATGGCAGCCAGCAGGGGGCGCACACGGGATATCGCGGCGTCAGCCAGAACGGCTGCGAGAGCTGCCACCGCCCGCACTCGCCGCAAGTGGCGCAGCGCCTGGTGAAGTTTCCCGAGGAGCAGACCTGCTACCAGTGCCACGATGGCTCGGTCACCAAGTTGAATATCCAGGCCGACGAGAACAAAACCTACCGCCACCCGGTGCAGATCACGCCCTCGGCGCATGACGAGTCGGAGAGCCCGAATTCCGCTCTCTACCCCATGCCGGAAAACAGTCCAGGAGCGCCGCGGCATGCCGAGTGCGTGGACTGCCACAATCCCCACTTCGCCAATAATCGTCCCGGCCAGGCGCCACAGGTCAGCGGCGCGTTGATGGGCGTGCGCGGGCAGTCGGCGGCCAACACTTTCCTGCCGCAGAGCGCCAACGAATATGAGATCTGCTTCAAGTGCCACGGCGACAGCGCCAACAAACCGCAACTGCTGGATACCGGGTCCGCCGGCACCGGCTACGGACGCAATCCGCAACGGCAGTTCAACCAGGGCAATCCTAACCGCTTTAATCAGCGCATGGAATTCCAGTACAGCTTCTCCTTCCATCCCGTGACCCGGCCGCTCAACGCCTCCGCCGGACCGGGCGGCGATGTGCCCAGCTTGCGGCCGGCGCCGGTTTCGAACGGTGGCTCGCCTTTGCCCGGACGCCTGCTTTCGCCCGTTGCCTACGTCTACTGCACCGATTGTCACAATAGTGATACTGGGCGCAACCTGGGCAGCGGCGTGGGAGCGGAAGGTCCGCACGGCTCCAACATCGCGCACATTCTCGAGCGGCAGAACATGCTGGAGCCGCCACCGGCGACTCCGGGCGTAGCCAGCGCCGGGGTGCCTTTTTCCGTCAGCAGCTACGCCCTGTGCGACAAATGCCACGACGTGCAGAACAGCATTCTGCGCGACGTCAGCTTCAAGAAGCACTCCGAGCACGTGCAGCAAGCGGGCGCGGCCTGCTCCACTTGTCACGATCCTCACGGCTCTCCCTCTCCCATGCTGATCAATTTCGATCGCAGCATCGTTGGTCCAGCCAGCAATGGCGTGCTGCAGTACACCCGCACCGGCCTGGGGCACGGCACCTGCACCCTCACCTGCCACGGACAGGAGCACAAGGCTCTCGCCTACTAGGCGAACGCCACCCGGCGCTGGTGAGATGTATCACGATTTTGAGTGACGCTACTCACCGCCGCCTGCCCCCGGGCAGGCGAATATGGGAGCAGGGACGCGCGCAGCGCCCTATCCTGCTTTCAGAACGTGCGCAAGATCAACAGGTGCGGCATGGGCGGCACTCTTCGATCGTGGAAAGAAATTGCCCGCCATCTAGGGGCTAGCGTGCGCACCGCGCAGCGCTGGGAACGCGAATTTCATCTCCCCGTGCGGCGCCTGGAAGCCCGGCACGGCGCCACCGTCTTCGCCTACCCTGCTGAGCTGGATAGCTGGCTGCGCACTCACAGCCAGAGCGCCGTGCCTCTGGTCCAGGACAGCTATTTCCGCACCGTCTTCATGGACTCTCAGTTTCCGAGCCTGGTCATTGATGACGTCCCCCGTATCCTGGCGGCCAACTTCGCCGCCGGCCACCTGGTGGGCGCGACGGACAGACAGTTGCTGGGGGAAAAACTGGAGCGCGTGCTCCTTACGGGCGGGTGCAAGCTCGCGGGCTGGGAGGCATTTCTCCGCTGCGGGGCCTGTTTCGGGCAGGCCAACTTGCGCTGCGGCGATGGAAGCACGGTGGGGGTGGAATTCGTCGTCAAACGCTTTGCTCCAGGGCTGCACGTCGCCTCCGTTTTATCAGTTGGCAAAGCTTGGGCCTCCAGGCAGTTGCGCTGCCGGACCACCCCCGAGGATTTTTCCTTCCACATGCGTCCGGGCAGCAGTCTGGGGCTGACCGACGGGCCTCGCAAAGTTGCGCGTATTGGCGTTTCCTGACGCGTGTCTGTCCGGGAAAATCCGTTCATTATGTAAAGACGGCGTCAGCTTGGCTTTTCGCCTGGCGGACAACGCCCAGGAAGGCGCGCAGTGCCGGCCGACACTCAGTAGCAATCAGCTCTGGAAAATGAGGACACCCCTCTCCCCATGGGCATTCGTGTATTGATCGCTTCCGACCACCCGCTTACCCGCACCGGGTTACGTCAGATCCTGAAATCTGTACCTGATTTCCAAATCGTTGCCGAAGTGGAAACCTCCGCCGCCATTTCGGAGCTGTGTGGGAGATTTTCTCCGCAGGTCGTTCTCCTGGAAATCACGCTGCCGGGGCCGAAGGGCTTGCGGGCCGCCAGCATGCTGGCAACTTCGCTGCCGGAGTCGCGGGTCGTGGTAGTGGCCGGCAACGAGAATCTCCACTATGTCCGCTCGCTGCTGGCCGCCGGGGTGGCTGGTTACGTTTTACGCAAGGCCAGCGATGAGGAACTGATTCTGGCGGTCCGCAAGGCTGCCGCGGGGGACACATATCTTGACTCGCGCCTGAAGGCCGGCATCAGCGAGGCGGAACGGAAAGGCTCACGCGGCGCGCCCCATCCTTCCGCGCTGAGCAAGCGCGAACTGCAGGCCCTGCACGCCGTGGCCCGCGGTTTCACCAGCAGGGAAATTGCGCAGCAAATGCAGGTGAGTATCAAAACGGTCGAGACCTATCGCCGCCGCATCTATGACAAACTCGGGCTGCGCACGCGCGCCGATCTGGTGCACTACGCCCTGGCCGCCGGGCTGATGGAGCCGGGCAATGGCGAATCTTAAGTAGTCAGCGGTTTCACGCCGGGCTGCCCATAACAACGCCCTCACTTCCGCTGATGATCGCGCCCCGTGCGGCGCTCTTCCCATTCCTGGCGGATCCGTTCGTAGCGCTTGGCCAGCTTTTCCAGTTCCTGGTCGGACAGGCGCTCGATGTCGATCATCTCGTCGTGCGCCTGCTCCGTGGAGCGGATCAGTTCATCAAGCTTCAGATTGACCGCCCGCGAATCCCGGTTCTGGCTGTTCTGAATAAGAAACACAACCAGAAAAGTCATGACGTTGGTCCAGGAGTTCACCACCAGCTGCCAGGTATTGGAATAATGAAAAAACGGTCCGGTGATGACCCAGGCGACGATGGTCGCCAGGGCCAGCAGGAAGGCCACCGGCGAACCCACCGCGGCGGCGCTGCCATTGGCAAGGTTCGTGAACCAGCCGGCGGATGTTGTCCTACGTGATTTGGCCATGCATGTGGGATGAGGGCAAGAACCGAGTAGTTGGTTGAGGCCTGCCATCCGCCTTCCCACGGTCTGCTGACGCTTCGCCTTAACTTCGCGGCCGAGGAAGTCTTCCGTCCCGCCAGAAACCCCAAAGTGACGCTCGTCACAAATGCCAGTGACTCCCCTCACTGTGGCTTGGCCGCCCCTGGCGCGACCATGCAAGCAGGCCCTGATTTGGACAGTGGGTTGGCAGAGGACCGGTTTTCTGGCCGGGAGGTGGAACCATGGCGAAGATGACGGCGGAGTTTCGCAGCGAATCCGAGCTTATCC
>DATGIY010000495.1:0-5587 GCA_035295475.1 Terriglobales bacterium | reverse complement strand
CCCTTTCCAACGATACGGTGGAGGAACTCACGGAAATCGTGCGCCAGCACTGCCCCGATTGCCGCCTGATCACCATTTCTGACAGCAGGTTTCGCGATTCGAAAATCAGTCCCGACGCCAACGTCCTCGCCGACGACGGGCCCAAGGCCCTGCTCCAGGCCCTGCGCGAAACCCTGCAAAGAAGCTGATGCAGTGTCGTACTTCGCAATCCCCCCGACGGGTGGCCCACCTTTGGACCGGTGGCCCACATTTGTCCGCGACCACATCGCCGATTCCACCTCGAATTTTGGCGGCCAAATGTGGGGATCTGACGCAATTGAACTTTGGGCGATCCTCCCGGGTCTCATCTTCCGGGTAGTGGGTCAGTTGACCCACTACCATCTTCCGCATTGAATTGACACGCCCCTGCCCCGACCCTAAACTGAGGGGCTTGGCTGACGGCCCCGTGTGACGGGCACCACGGACGCCAGGTACAAGCGCGGGCGAACATACAGGGTTGTTCCCGGGGATGACGCACGGTGCAAGGCTTCCCCAGCAAGGCTTTCATCAGGACTTCCGAGGACCCATGGCCTGGTTGCAGAACAAGTTTGAAAAGAACTTCCTCATCACCAGCGTAGATTACGTTTTCAACTGGGCGCGCAAATCGGCGCTGTGGCCCATGACCTTCGGCCTGGCCTGCTGCGCCATCGAGATGATCGCCTCCTCCACCGCCCGCTTCGATATCGCCCGCTTCGGCTCGGAGGTGTTTCGTCCCAGCCCCCGCCAGAGCGACCTCATGATCGTGGCCGGCACCGTCACCCTCAAAATGGCGCCGGTGGTCAAGCGCATCTACGACCAGATGCCCGACCCCAAGTGGGTGATCTCCATGGGCGCCTGCTCCTCCGTGGGCGGCCCCTTCAACACCTACGCCGTGCTGCAGGGTGTGGATCGCATTGTGCCCACCGATGTGTACGTGATCGGCTGCCCGCCTCGGCCGGAAAATCTTTTCTATGCCCTGCTCAAGCTGCAGGACAAAATTGACCGCATGACCCTGGCCAAGCGCCCCACCGAAGTGCGCCTGGATGAGAGCATGGTGGAGAACTTCAAACGCCAGGTGATGATCGCGCAAACGTTGCAGCCGAAGTAGCTGCCAGCTTCTAGCTGCCAGATTCTGGTTTTTCTGTCTGCCATTGAATGTCGTGCTGACCTTGCGGACCCTTTCAAGCTGCTAGACTGTGAAGTCGCTGCTGGCTTGCTGTTTCAAGCTAGTAGCTAGAAGCTAGTAGCTAGAGGCTAAAAGCTGCCCTATGCCCTTCACCCGTATCGCCGCCAAATCCGACCTCCCCGAGCCCGGCGAAGCCAAGGAATTCAACGTGGGCGACAAAGTCATGTGCGTGGCCAACGTGAACGGCACCATCTCCGCCATGGATAACGTCTGCCTGCACCGTGGCGGTCCTCTCGGCCAGGGCGTGATCATGGATGATAAGGTGATTTGCCCCTGGCATGGCTGGGAGTGGGATCCGAAAACCGGGCAGGCGTGCCATAACGCCACCTTCCGCGTCCCGGTCTATCCCATCAAGGTCGAAGGCGAAGATGTGCTGATTGAAATCTAGCTTGCCGTCAGCTGTCAGCCGTCGACTGTCAGCCGTCGACCGTCAGCCGTCGACCATCAGCCGTCGACCATCAGCCGTCTGCCGTCGACCGTCAGCCGTCGACTTCGGCCATGTGGTACAACACGCTCATGCCTTATTTCCTGGGCATCGATGGCGGCGGCAGCAAGACTACCTGCCTGCTGGGCGACGAGGACACTGTACTGGCCAGCGCCAGCGCGCCCGGCAGCAATCCCATTCGCGTCGGCGAAGCACGCTCTCGCCAGGCGCTGCAGGTCGCCATCCACGAGGCGTGTGCCACGGCCAAAATCCAGGCTGCGCAAATCAGCCGCACCTGCATCGGAATGGCGGGCGCGGCGCGGCCGCTAGTTGAGGCGCAAGTTCGCGATGTCCTCGCGACCCTGGTAGGCGGCGAAATCCAGATCGTTGGCGACATGGTGATCGCCCTGGAAGCCGCGTTCCAGGGCGGTCCGGGGCTGGTCGTAGTGGCGGGCACCGGCTCCATCGCTTACGGCCGCGATGAGCGCGGCGAAACCGCGCGCGCCGGCGGCTGGGGTTTTGCCATTTCCGACGAAGGCTCGGGCCACTGGATCGGCCGCGCCGCCGTGGCCGCCGCCATGCGGGCGCACGACTTAGGGCAGAATACGGTGTTGATCAGCAACATCATGAACACCTGGCACCTGGCTTCCCGCGATGACGTGGTCCGCGCCGCCAACGCCACCCCGCCGCCGGATTTTGCCGAGTTGTTGCCCCAGGTGCTGGCGGCCGCCGCCGCGGGCGATTCCCGCGCCAACGAAATTCTGACCCAGGCCGCTACTGAACTGGCGCAGCTGGCGCGCATCGTAGCGGAGCGCCTGTGGCGCGGGCGGCAGCCGTTTCGCGTGGCCATGGCCGGCGGCGTGTTTCTTCATTCCCCGCTGGTGCGCCAGGTTTTCAGCAACAGCCTGCGCTCCCTGCATCCCCAGGCGGAAGTGGAATCCAGCCCGGCGGAGCCGGTGCAGGGCGCATTGTGGCTGGCAAGGAAGAACAAGTAGCTAATAGTTGGTAGTAATCGCTTGAGCGGGTTTCATAGATGTTTTCGGAAGGGCACGGCTTTAGCCGTGCCGGCCTGGGCCAACGACGAAAGACGAACAACCAACGACCAGCTGCGAGCCTTCGATGCCGGACGACCTCACATCCTTAATCCACAGTCACGCGCCCGACGATCTCAAGCGCGCCGCCTCCGACCCGGCTCTCAGCGAGGAGCTGGCGCTGGCGCTGCTCGACCGCCGCGACTTGCCTCCTGACGTGCTGGAAGCGCTCAGCAAGAACACACCCGTCCTGAAGCTGCGGCGGGTGCTGACCGGACTGGTGGCTCACGCCAAGACTCCCCGCCACGTGTCCCTGCCCGCCATTCGCCATCTTTATACTTTCGAGCTCATGCAGCTGGCGCTTTCTCCCGCCGTGCTGGCCGACATCAAGAAAGCGGCGGAGGAAACCCTGGTTTCCCGTCTGGAAAAAGTCACCATAGGCGAGCGCATCACCCTGGCGCGCCGCGCTTCCGGCCGCGTCGCCGCTGCGCTCCTGCTCGATCCCGAGCCTCGCGTGGTGGAGGCTGCCGTCACCAATCCTTTTCTTACCGAACCCATGCTGGTAAAGACTCTCATGTCCGGCAAAGCGAGCGCCGCTCTGGTTGACCTGGTCTGTCGCGACGGCAAGTGGTCCTTGCGCCGCGAAGTACGCATCGCCCTGCTGCGCCACGAGGCCACCCCGCCGGAGCAAGCGGCGGAGTTCGCCCGCAGCCTGCCCACCGGCGTCCTGCACGAATTGCTACAGCCATCGCATTTGCCGGAACCTACCCGCGAGCTCCTGCAGCGGGAGCTGCAGGCCCGCGAAAAAGAAGAAGGCAAGCCTTCAACCGCGGGCTAACTGTGCCGGCAGCTAGTCACAACGCATGTCATCCTGAGCGAGGGCGAATGCCCGAGTCGAAGGACCTCTGCATTGTTCAAAATCACATCGGCTGCCCACGGGAATCTGAGTCGGCTTTAATGTCTAATTTAGCTCTGTCATCCTGAGCGAGCGCGAACGGAGCAAAGCGAAGTGAGCCCGAGTCGAAGGACCTCTGCATTCTCCATGCCACCATGAGTGTGGTAAAGCGGCTCGTAGCTTTTGAAACAGCCGAGAGCCGAGAGCCAAGAAGGTGCTCCTCTGTGCCCTCTGTGGTTAGCTCGCGGTTTCTTTGTGGAAGTGCTCCAGGATGGCCTGGGCCTGGCTCCGCGTGACCACGGCGGAGAGTGCGGCCGCGTCGGCATCCTTCACCGCCTGCACGCTGCCGAAGTGCTGCAGCAGCCGTCGCGTGGTGCTGGCGCCCACGCCGGGAATTTCCAGCAGTTCGGTGCTGCGGTCCCGCATCTGCCGCCGCTTGCGGTGGAAAGTCACAGCGAAGCGGTGCGCCTCGTCGCGAATCTGCTGCACCAGGTGCAGCACGGGGGAGTGGTGGTCAAGCGCCACCGGCTCGTCTTCCTGGCCGTAAACATAAATGATCTCTTCCCGCTTGGCGATGGCCGCCAGCGGCTGGTTGATCACCTGCAATTCTTCCAGCGCTTCCGCCGCGGCGTGCAGTTGCCCCAGGCCGCCGTCGATCAGCACCAGGTCGGGCATCTTCTGCTTGTCCGCCTCCACCCGCTTGTAACGCCGTCCCACCACCTCCCGCATGGAGGCGAAATCGTCCACGCCTTCCACGGTGCGAATGATGAATTTTCGGTAGTCGGACTTCTTCATGCGCCCGTCCTCCCACACCACCATGGAAGCCACCGTCTCTGCGCCCTGGATATGGGAGATATCGAAGCACTCAATACGCTTGGGCAATTCCGGCAGGGCGAGCGCATCCTGCAGCGCCTGCTGCACCGCCCGCGCCGCCGGTTGCATGACGCGGAAGCGTTGGTCGAACGATTGCTTGGCGTTGTTGGCGGCCAGATCGATCAGCGAGCGCTTCTCGCCCCGCTGCGGCACCGTGAGATGAACTCTCGACGTGCGAGTGCCCTCGCCCGCCTGGTTCTCGGAAATCACTTCCTCGAGGGTTTCCCGATCCTCAAAATCCACCGGCACGTAAATGGTGCGCGGCACGTAGGGAGTGTCAATGTAAAGCTGCTTGATCAGCGCGGAGAAAAACTCACCCGGATTGAAGGTCACAGCTCCGCCGCCGTGATCCCCCGCCTCACCCTCATGCTCAGCAGAGACGTAACTTGTTGCGTCTCCCGAGCCGTTGCTCTCAACTTCTCCACTGGTGTCCTGTCGCCCCACCGCCGCTACCACCGGAATCTCATCCCAAAAGAATTCCCTCCGGTCCAGCACCCGCCCGCCCCGCATGTGGAACAGATTGATAGCTAGCCTGCCATTTTCGTAGTGATAGCCAAAAACGTCGGCGTCATCGCCTTCCACGGAAGCAATCCGCTGCTTTTCCTGCAGTTGCTCCACCGTCGAAATCAGGTCGCGATACTTGGCCGCCTGCTCATAACGTTCGTCTCCGGCCGCTGCTTCCATGCGTCCGCGCAGCGAGCGCACCAGGTCGGTCGGCCGCCCTTCCAGGAACATCTTCACGTCATGCACCGCTTCCAGGTACGCCGCCGGTGTGGTCAGGCCCTCCACGCAGGGTCCCAGGCAGCGATGAATGTAGTACTGCAGGCAGGGACGGGGGTGGTAGCGGCTCAGATCCACCTTGCACGACGGAATCAGAAAATGCCGGTGAATCAGGTCCACGATCCGGTACGCCAGGTTGGCGGGGAAGTACGGCCCGTAATACGCGCTGCCATCCTTGCGCAGCCGACGCGTCACATACACCCGGGGAAACCGCTCCCCCAGCGTCAGCTTTACATAAGGGTAAGTCTTATCATCGCGCAGCAGGATGTTGAAGCGCGGCTTCTTCTGCTTGATAAGATTGTTTTCCAGCGCCAGCGCTTCCTTTTCGTTGTCCACCACGATGTAGTCCACATCCGTGGCTTCGCGCAGCAGGGTTCCGG
>DATGIY010000494.1:0-4120 GCA_035295475.1 Terriglobales bacterium | reverse complement strand
GAGCAGGTGTTGTAAAGGATCAGGTCGGCCTGTTCCAGAGTCTCCACCTGGCGATAGCCCTGGGCCAGGAGCGTGCCGATGACTTTTCGGAGTCATGGACGTTCATCTGGCAGCCGAAAGTCTCTATGTAGAAGGTCTTGGCAGGGGTCTGGGCCATCAAAGGCAAGTATAGCGCAGGAAGAACAAGCCCTCAGCATTCAGCAGTCAGCATTCAGCCTCTGGGATAGGCAGGCGGTTAGAGTAATGGCACTTAGCAATTGGCACTTGGCCGTTTACCATTGCGCATCGCACAACCACGGTTCAGGCGCTGAATGCTGATTGCTGAATGCTGAAGGCTAGCTTTTGCGCACCAGCTCCAAAAACGCCGCGTGCACGCGCTTATCCTCGCTGAGTTCGGGATGAAAGGTGGCGGCCATGGCTTTGCCCTGGCGGACGAGCACCGGGTCGCCGCCTTCACGAGCCAAGACTTCGACGCGCTCGCCGACGCGCTCGATCCTGGGAGCACGGATAAAGACCATCTCCAGCGGATCGCCGCCCAGCGCGGTTTCGCCGCGACGGATGGAGCTGTCAACCTGGCGGCCGTAGGCGTTGCGCCGCACGGTGATGTCGAGCGCGCCCAAGCCGGGCTGGTGAGGATTCTCTACCTGGCTGGCCAGCAGGATGGCGCCGGCACAGGTGCCGAAGGTGGGTTTGGCGCGCACAAACTGCTGCAGCTTAGCCAGACCCTCGGGCCCGAGCAACTTGAGAAACGTGCTGGACTCGCCGCCGGGAATAACCAGAGCGTCGACCTCGTCCAATTGTTCCGGTTTGCGCACAAGCACGACTTCCGCCCCCAGCTCTTGCAGCCGCTTGCGGTGAGCATCGAAATCGCCTTGCAGGGCTAAGACACCAATTTTCATAAAAGAAGCAGTTGGCATTTAGCAATTAGCACTTGGCCGAGCCTTTTCGATAACCGCCAGGACACGCTTGGGCGCTACGGGCTAATCACTGAATGCTAAGAAACTCTGATTGAAGCCTCATGAATCCCTCAGCGGCTGAAGCCGCCGAGTATTCGTCGCCTCTTACAGACGGCCTGAAAGGCCGTCCGTTCCGAAACCGTTTCCTACATCAGATCTTGTCAATCCCTCAGCGGCTGAAGCCGCCGAGTACTCGTCGCCTCCTCCAGACGGCCTGAAAGGCCGTCCCTTCCGAAACCGTTTCCTGCATCAGATTTGCCTGGGTGCTACTCGCGCGTCTTGGCGCGGGAGTAATGCGCCACAGATGGCGGCACCTCATGCACCACGCTGGCTTCGTGCTCGACCGGAGTGCCCGGAACCAGGCTCAGGGGCAATACTCCTGCCCATACCGAGAGTATGAGGTCTTCCTCTTTGTCTTTCGGTCCGCCGGTGCGAATTTTGGCCGAGGCTTCGGCCAGGGGCAGCTTAAGCACGCTGGTCGCCTTCAATTCCTGCGTGTCAGGCTGGCGCACCTCGACCCAGCGCCCGGGAATAATCTGCTCCGAGATGGCGCGCAGGGCGGCCAATTTTTCCTCGGGATCCGACACCAGAGATGCCTTGCCCAGAACCACTACCGAGCGATAGTTCATGGAATGGCTGAAGGCACAGCGCGCCAGCACCAAGCCGTCCAGCAAGGTCACGGTAAGGCACATCTCGATTCCCTGCTCCAGATTGCGCAGCATGCGGCTGGCGGCGGAGCCGTGAATGTAGATCGTGTCACCCACCCGGCCATAGCCGGTGGGAATCACATAGGGCTGGCCTTCGCTGACGAAGCCGACGTGGCAGATGAAACCCTCGTCGAGAATGCGGTTGATGATCTCGCGTTCGTGAGTGCCGCGTTCGGGATGGCGGTGAACGGTGGTGCGGGACGTGAGTAGAGTTTCGGTCATTTGATTTTCAAGAAGCACTTAGCAATTGGCACTTAGCACTTGGCCAGCGAAGATTCTCGGCGCTTCCAAGAGCACCGTTCAGGAGCAAATGCTATTGCAGATGCCAAGTGCGTGGCGCGGCTTCGCCGCCCGCTACCAGCCCCGCTTCTGCAGCATCTCTGACTCTGCAATCGCGGCTACGGCCAAGCCTTTCATGGCGCCGACCAGGTCCTCGGAAACCTCCAGCAACACTTTAGGATCGTTGTAGTGGGTAGTAGCGCGCACGATGGCGCGGGCGCGCCGCTCAGCTTCTTCTGCGGGCGCAAAATTTACGGAATCCTTCATGAAGATGCCGGAGCCGACGAACACCGACTCAGCGCCCAGCTGCATGACCAGCGAGGCATCGGCGGGAGTGGCGATGCCGCCGGCAGAGAAATTGGGGACCGGCAATTTGCCATCGCGCGCCACCATGCGCACCAGCTCGTACGGAGCCTGGAGGTCTTTGGCGCGGGCATAGAGTTCCTCGTCGCGCAGCACGGTGAGCTCGCGCATTTCCTGCATGATCTGGCGCATGTGCTTGACGGCGTGGACGACGTCGCCGGTGCCGGCCTCACCCTTGGTGCGGATCATGGCCGCGCCCTCAGCGATGCGCCGCAGAGCTTCGCCCAGATTGCGCGCGCCGCACACAAAAGGCACGGTGAAAGCGTGCTTATCGACGTGGTGAGCTTCGTCGGCGGGGGTGAGCACTTCCGACTCGTCGATGTAGTCCACGCCCAACTGCTGCAGGATTTGGGCCTCGGCGAAGTGGCCGATGCGGCACTTGGCCATGACCGGAATGTCCACCGTTTCCATGATTTCGCGGATCTTTTTGGGCGAGGCCATGCGGGCCACGCCGCCTTCGGCGCGAATCTGGGCGGGCACGCGCTCCAGGGCCATGACGGCCACCGCGCCGGCACGCTCGGCGATTTCCGCCTGCTCGGCATTGGTGACGTCCATGATCACGCCACCCTTCAACATTTCCGCCAGCCCGGTCTTCAGACGCAGGCTGCCGCTTCCGTTCTTTTCTGACATGGTGCTCTCCTGCCCTTATCAGCCCGCGGGGGGCCGGGACTAGCTTCAGACTAATTGAAATATTGGTCCTCTGGAAAGGTCCATTTACTTAACTTTTACTGTACCATTTACACGTGCCCAAGAAAGCCATAACCCTGCCCTTGCCCTTACCGCAGGCCACGCCGCAGGCGCCGCGCTTCCGCTGGTTCTATGAAGAGCTGCGGCGCGCCATTTTAGCCGGCCGCTTGAAACCGGGTTCGCGGCTGCCGGCCAGCCGCGAGCTGGCGCAGGAATACGGGCTGGCGCGCGGCACCATTGTCGCCGCCTTCGAGCAGCTCGCGTCGGAAGGGTACGTTGAAGGCAAAACCGGCTCCGGCACCTACGTCAGCCAGGTGCTTCCCGAAGAGCTGTTGCACGTGAGGCGGGTGCGGCGTCCGCGCAACCTGCGACCGCGCACACCCGGGCTCTCGGCGTACGCGCGGAGGCTGCAGCCTGCGGCCATGGGCGAGCGTGGCCCGGCGCGCGCTTTTCGGCCCAACGTGCCGGCTCTGGACGCGTTTCCCACCGCGCTGTGGGCGCAGGTAGCCAATCGCCGTCTGCGGCGCGCTTCGTGGCAGCTGCTGGCGGGCGGGGATGCGCTGGGATATCCGCCGCTGCGGCAGGCCGTGGCCGAGTATCTGAACACTTCGCGCGGGGTGCGATGCTCGCGCGAGCAGGTGCTGATCGTCTCCGGAGTGCAGGAGGCGCTGGATCGCACCGCTCACCTGCTGCTCAACCCGCAGGATCCGGTGTGGATGGAAGAGCCGGGGTATCCGCGGGCGGCCGTGGTGTTTGGCGCCGTCGGAGCGAAGCTTTGCCCGGTGCCGGTGGACAAGGAAGGACTGGAACTTGAATACGGCAAACGGCGCTGGCGGCGGGCCAAGCTGGTTTACGTTACGCCCGCCCATCAGTTCCCGCTGGGCGTGACAATGAGCCTGCGGCGGCGGCTGGAGCTGCTGGAATGGGCGCGCGAGGCGGGCGCGGTGATTTTCGAGGACGACTACGACAGCGAATACCGCTACGCGGGCCGGCCGATCCCGGCGATGCAAGGGCTGGACCGAAGCGGGACCGTGATTTTTTCCGGCAGCTTCAGCGACGTGCTTTTTCCCGCGCTGCGCCTGGGCTACCTGGTAGTCCCGCCCAGCCTGGTGGAGGTATTTGCGGCGG
>DATGIY010000493.1:0-7061 GCA_035295475.1 Terriglobales bacterium | reverse complement strand
GGTAGCGGGATTGTCCCCACCTAGAATCAGCACCTTCGGATCGTAATTATTAGCAGGCGTTAAAGGCAGCAGTACGGAGGAGCCATAAGTCCGCTCCGCCACCG
The DNA here is from genome assembly GCA_035295475.1 of Terriglobales bacterium. GTDB lineage: Bacteria > Acidobacteriota > Terriglobia > Terriglobales > Acidobacteriaceae > JAICWP01. The sequence continues at coordinate 6,957 of DATGIY010000493.1, read as the reverse complement.
GGCCGCCATAAATCGTCCAAGCCAGAAAGGTCCAGGTTTGCTTGCTGGGATCGAATACCAGCGTGGCCGAGGAAGGGGCGGAATAGAAAACCTGGCCGCTGGGCAGCAAATGCATGCGCGGATAAAGGGGAAAACCGAAGGTGAAGGATGGATCCGATAAATTCGTTGGGTTGCCCGGAATTTCCGGCCCCCACCCTTGCCCGGGGGTATAGATTTCGCTGGTGTTGTTAAGGTTACCGTTCTCATCCAACCCGGACGTAGTCATCATGCGTCCGTCGCCCAGTTCCGTAACCGTGGGATACCAGCGGCCATGAGCGGTATTTCCCGAGTTAGGTCCGTCTGCGACCGTGAAACTCTCGGTCGCAGGATCGAAAATCGATGAGTTCGGTAAACCAGTGAATGGCAGGTCAGAGGCACCACCTACGACTGCCAGGGCCCCATAGGTGGCGGTACCGCCGTTCATCAGGACCCGCCCATCCTGCATGATCGACATGCCATTACAGAACATGTCCCAGCCGACCCGCTGGGTAACAATTTTGCCGGCCACGGGATCCCATACCGCGGCCTCATAGTCAGGATTGGTATTGATGGGAAATGCGTTATTGGGGTCGTTGCCCGAACCGGCGACGATCAGCACCTTGCCCGTATGCAGCAGAGCCGCATGGATGGGGTTGATGGGCATGGTATAGGGCAGCGTGGACCACTGGCCGTACTGCGAGTTCGGCGAAGGTCCGCTGGCCGAAGTTGGAACGGGTGTGGGATCAGGAGAGCTGGGAGTGGAGGTGGATCCTCCGCCGCACCCAACCAAGATAGCCAAAGCCAAACAGACCGAGGCATGACCCAAAATCGCGACTGCTTTTCTGCTGTCCATTATTGCTCCCATCTTTGGAGTCTCCGTTCGCACCACTCATTTTGCGGCGACGGTTTCGCCTTGTACGGGGGACGACAGGCGGGTCAGATCGGGGAAAAAAGGCGTGACTTCGAACGGCATCTTCTCGTGCGGGGAAAGCAGAGCAACCGGCCGGGCATGCATCAGCTCCACCTGATTGCTCCACGGATCCACCTTGATTCTTGCCCCTAGGGGAAGAGCGGCAATCTGGTCAATACGCTGCGGCTCCAGCTGGGGAGCAGAGTTTTCCAGGGCAAACATGCGGATGGCCTTGCCCGTTTCCAGGCTGTTGCCCAAATGCGGGGTTATCAAATTCCGCAATTCTGGAGCCCGCGCCTGCAATGCTTTCAGGAACAGGCCGGCGGTAGCGAGCTTGTTTTTATAGGGCGAGTTAGCCAGCAGCTGCATCGCCTTGGCATCGGCAGCGGCTTCATCCTCCGGACTGCGAACAAACTCCACGCGCTGGAAGGTGTCCTGATCGGGGAAGAAGAAGCGATCGTTGAAAGCAAACTTCGTGTTGATGCGATGGTCCAGGGCGATGTGGCTAAGTTCATGCGCCAGAACCATGGCCAGCGATGGTTCATCGGGAAGCACATCCAGCAGCCCGCGGCTGACAACGATCGTGTGCCCAATGGTGAAGGACTCCAAAGGCGAAGTCAGCAGCACGCGGCAGCGGACCTCGGGAACGATGTCCAGTTTGTTGGTGATGATCAGGTTATTGACGACGGTTTGCAGGATCCTGTCCACGTCGCCGGAAGGGGCCAGCAAGCCAATGTTCTGCAGATGATCCAGGGCGTTATCTTCCGCCAGGCGCTCCCACATGCGCTCCGCCTCCACTGGTCCCGCCTCACTCGCGGCCTCGCTCTGGTCCTTTACCTGGTCCACCTCCACCTGCGTGAACTCCTGGTTATGGCGGATATGCTCGACGTCATAGCCCCACAAGCGCGTCTGTGCCTTGAAGTACAGGCTGCGGAAAGGAGGCGTGCTGCGCCGCGCATCCGATTCCTCGCTGTAGATGTAGGCCGGCAACCAAACACCAGGCTGCATGTTCAACCGCCAACTGTCGAAGTGCAGGTAATAGCGATAGCGGGAATGGGAGGAGTAAGTGCCGTTGAAGCGCACGATATTGAAATCGCGGTCTTCCACCCAGATCCTTCCCGTGAACAGGCCGCCGGGGGCGTGTTCCCTCGGCTGCACATCGAGCACGATGCAGCGGACGTCGCCCAAAAATTCCTGGCGAACAAAATTGAAGTAATAGTTCTGCTTCTGAAAGTTAGCGTCGAGCATTACCATCTGGGCGAAGCCTTGCGGCATGAACCGCCGCGAAAACACCCCGCTGAAAGGATTGAAGAAATGATGGGCGAAGCCGGGATGATCCTTCTCGAACAGCTCATCCCCCGGTCCCTTGGTCATATCCAGACGTCCCAGGAAATATTGGTCGCTGACCGGCATTACATTGTGCTCTTTGTCTTCATGCAGGTTCTGGATATAAGTTTCGACCAGCGGGTGCATGCGCTTCATGGTGGCGTTGAAGGCGCGCTCCCGCGCCACCACCCGGTCCACCATCTCATCAAAGGAAACGGGCGCGAGGATTTTGAACGACGCCTTCCTGGTCACCTGATAGTTTCCGTATACGGTGACGGAGGCATCGCTCCCGCCTACCGCCGCCTTGCTTACCGGTGTGGTAACAACAAAGCTGGCAGTAAGCGCCCCCGCGGGCACCGTGACGCTGGCGGGCAGCTTGATCCCCTGCGCCGGGTCCGCGGCCAATGACACTTTGATATCAAAAGGGGCTTCGGTGCTCAGCATCACGGTGCCCTGCACCGAGTTGCCGGCTACCACGCTCTGGGGATTCAGGCTGATGGAAACCAAAGCCGGAATTTCCGCGCTCCTGGCCGCAACCGCGGCGAAGCACATGATCAATGACAAAATGACTGCTTTCACAACACGCATAGTGCCTTCCCTACGAAGCAAGTTGAAAAACGATGTGTACGATGGCGGTTGAATCAACCGGCTGGCCCTCGTGCAAAGCCGGTTTAAACTTGATTTGCTGAGCGGCTTGTACCGCCCGCTCATCCAACCCGTAACCCAGCCCCTGCAGAACACGGATCACGTGAACCGCGCCGTTGGCGCTGAACAGGACTTCCAGGCGAACTTCTCCATCAATTCCCTGCTTACGGCCTTCTTCCGTGTACTGCGGCTTGGGCTTGAAAACGATCTCGACCGGCGTGGTGGCCGAATTCGCGACAGCAACCCTCTTTTGCGGAGAGGAGGAGTAAACACTGTCGAATCCGGCCTGTTGCACCGAACCGCCGCCTCTCTGCTGGGCGATGGCGTCGCCATTTCCGAAACCAGCGCTGGCCACCACGCCAGCTACCGCGCCGTGCGCGCCATTGCCATGACCATCCCCCTTGGGCAGATCGAAAGCCCCGGCGGCGGCGATGTTGGCGGGAACACTGGCGCCCGCGCGGGAGCGGACGCCGTTGTCGTCGCCAAAGCCTCCCGTCTGCACCGCGGCCGCCGGCAAATTGGTTGTGGGCACAGCGGAGCTTCCACTGGAAAATGTGTTGACCGCAATCACCTTGGGCATTGCCGGAGCCGGCAGCTGCGGCATACTGCTTTTGACCTTCAACTCAGGAGCGGCGATTTCGGTCTGTGGCCGCCTTCGCGCCGGCGCTGGCAGCACGATGCTGGCCGCGGGCGCTGGCGTAACTGGCAGTTCCACCACTTTCGGTGAAATCACGCGCGGCTTGATGGTTATTGGCGGCGGTGACGAAAGTGGAGGCACAAGATCGACAACTGCATACTTCCGGGAAACAGGGAGACTGCTGGGAAGCAGCGCGTTAAGGATGACGAGCGCGGCCACCACGATGATCTGCAGTCCCCATCCGGCTAAGAACGAATTAGCGCGGGATGGCCGAGGGGACAACGGGCTGAACAGCAGCTGCTCCATTTTCGATTCCTCCAACTCCCAACACCTTGATCAGCAAGCGTGGTTGCTCTCTCAAGGAACTAATACGGCGAGCGCTCCAGCAAGACCGCCGTTTGACTACCTTCCTCTTCGGGACAGAAACCTGGCCATCAGGTGAATGATCCCGGAGATACTTCCAAAACCAACGTAATGCATGCTAAGTACCTGCCTTTCGACCCAAGAGATTCCAGCTGAACGAGAAATTAATGAACACGCTGAGGCCGCCGGCTGATTGCCGCGAATAAAAGCGGCTTTCCCGCAGGTATGCCGCTCCGACCTCCGTGTACTCCGCGCCATGTGTGAAAACGGCCTTGACCCCACTGCCGTATATGACTTTGTTATCCCAATCAAACTTCTTGGTATCGCGCGAAAAGGTGGTTTCGCCGTAGGGAACTAGAGCTGCGGCACCAAACCTCTTGGCGACAATTCCCTGCGATCCATACACCTGACCAATCCAATTCCCGTGCTCCACGGGAAACAAATTGCCCACCGCGGCCCACGAAGAACCCGGAAAACGATTGGCTTTATCGGCCACGGACTGCCAGCCAAACCAATCCTCGGCATATACAACCACTCCGCTGCTCTGGAAACTCTTGAAACGGTTTTCATAGGCATAGGCGGTGCCCAGGCTGACCACACCATTAGCGAAAAACTTGTTCAGCTTCAGGCCGGCCCGCGGTTCGATTTTGTTGTTCCAGTCGTAACCCTTGGTATCGAAGTCCAAGCCGGTCGAAACATACGGCGAGAGAGTAAGGGAACCCGAGTAATTGCCGAATATTTCGGCATCCTGCTCAACGTAGGTTTGGAAATAGCCGTTGTTGTGCTCGATGGGACTGAGGTTACCCATCGTCGTCCAAGCCTGTCCCGGTAATCCCATGCCATCGACCATGCTCCCCTGCAGCGCGGGAACGGCGCCTTGCTGGGCCACGGCACCCAACACCAGCAGTGGCACCACGAACAATGCCAGTAGAGCTTTGATTTGTGCTGCGCCGTTTCTCATGGTCAATACCGTCTTACAGCGAACCAGCCCTTTACCTGCTGGCCTTGAATCACCGTTTTCCAAAAGCTGTAGACAAATACGGAACAGTCCACAAAACGCAAAAACACATACAGGGGAGAGCAATAGACCACGTCGGTGCGGCCATCACAAATCGCACACAGCCAGGAGAGCACTGCCAAAACTCCCCAATCCAGGCCTATCGCCCACAAAGCGACCCTGGGCCAGGCGATAATCCAAAGTGGGACAAAGAGATACAAAATGGCGAACAACAGGCCCTCGCCCATCAGCAGCTTGTACTCCCAATCAACCCTGGCCAGCCCGGTGAGCATCCTGTACTTGCGGCCGATCTGCCAGGTGCCCGTATCCCAGCGGTAGAGCTGCTTGGCATAGTCCCGCAAAGTGCGTGGATCCTGGGTGGAAACGAGAGCTTCCTTTTGGTAAACAATCCTGCCCAGGCGCTTGCGGTGGACCTGGATGGTGCAATCCATATCCTCCACAATCGTGTCACTGTTCCACTCCAGCTGGGCAAACGCCTCTGCTCGAAAGCTGGAGGCACAGCCGGGAGCAACCGTAATCACGCCCATGTTGCTCTGCCCCGCCTTATAAATGGCGTGCGACATCCAATACGCCAAACAGCGATACGCGGTGAGCCAGTTATGACGAGTGCTTTTGGCGCGGCCGCATACTGCTGCCACTTCCGGATCGCTTAACGACCTTCTTACCGCATCGAAGTATTGCTCGCAAACCTCGGTGTCCGCATCCATCAAACAAATGATTTCGTAGCGGTTGATCAGATCAAATTCCCGCGCAGCTCGCCGGATACTGCCTGCCTTCCCGACATTCTTTTCGTTTCTAAGGACATTCACTCCGAAGGATTGCGCAATTTCGCCAGTGCCATCGCTGGACCCGTCGTCGGCGACATAGACGTCCTCGGCCGGAATCCCCGCCCTCAAAATGCTGCGCAGGGTTTTCCCAATGCCCACGGATTCGTCCTTCGCCGGGAGCAATACGCAGACAGGCTTCACTCTCCACCTTCCACAAGCAATTCCCGGGCATCGAAGGAGACCGAATAAATGCCTTTTCTATCCGCGTGCAACCGCCGTCCACCCTGCCAGAGTTGAGCATGTTTTGCTTCCGGTACACGCACTTTGAGCACCACGCCCTGGGGGAACAAACTAGGCACATTCCAGGTAAATTGCTGGCCACCGTTTACCGGTCGCGGCGCAGTTCGCTCCAAAATCCGCTGGGCGCGGAAATAAGCCGCCACTTCTCCAAAAGGCGCCACCCATAGGCCTTCCCGCTGCTTGGCCTGGAGGTAATCCAGAAGGAATTCGAAGGTGGTGCTGGGAATAGGCTCCCATCCCGTGGACGGGTCATCGATTCCGTGCATTTGAATGGTGGTCCAGGCGCCCATGGAGAGGGCCTTGTCGACCCATCCTTGGTAGACGGCGGGACCGTACTGGGTATAAACGGGCTGACTCGGCAGGTTGTACCAGTCGGGATCCGCATCTGGTTTCACATAGCGAGCTTCACCTCTTCCCTGCCACCCGCGCGCTGCGAAATCGTACCTTTTCACCCAGAAGATCAGCCCGGGCGAGCTTTCCTCGTAGGGATAGGCGAATATGCCTACGCTTGTGCGAAAGTTGCTATCCAGAAACTTCTTTGCGTCTTCCACCTGGGTTTCTTCGCCGGCCTTGGTCAGCGTGGCAGCGTGCTCGTGAGTGACGGAATGATTCCCAATTTCGTGGCCTTCCTGCTGCGCTTTTCTCCAATCGTCTATGCGGGTGAGCCTGGCAATGGTCAGGAAAAAGGTGCCATGCAGGTGGCGCTTGTTTAATTCTGGAACGACCCGATCCAACTGCACAGTGTCGGCATCGTCAAAGGTAAGCGATACCGCGGCCTGGTGGTCATTCCAAGGCAGTATTTTGAACACGGGGGTCTGAGCCCAACTGCAGACAGTCAGAAGGCTGCAGACCAATCCTGCATGCAATACCTTTTTCATCTAATTCAGAGAGTGAAACTCCGCGGACTACCAGCGCCAACGGGGGAGGCCCACATTCGATGCACTGACAATGCAAGGGCAATGCCATCGGAACA
>DATGIY010000492.1:0-6670 GCA_035295475.1 Terriglobales bacterium | reverse complement strand
TTCAGCTGCAGGGCGTGAACCAGGTGCAGATGAAAGAGCAGATCGGGTTGAATTTTGCCGCTGCTCTGCGCGCCTTCCTGCGGCAGGATCCCAACATCATTCTGGTGGGCGAGATCCGCGATTTCGAAACCGCCGAAATTGCCATCAAGGCGGCTCTCACCGGCCACCTGGTGCTTTCCACGCTGCACACCAACGGCGCACCGGAGACGATTACTCGCCTCATGAACATGGGCATTGAGCCCTTCCTGGTGGCCACGGCGGTGCACCTGATCTGCGCCCAGCGTCTGGTGCGGCGCATTTGCAGCGAGTGCGCCGAGGTCGTGGACGTGCCTTATCAGGCCCTGATCGAAGAGGGCTTCACTCCGCAGGAAGCCAAGACGGTCAAGATCAAGAAAGGCAAAGGTTGCACCACGTGCAACAACACCGGCTACAAGGGGCGGTGCGGGTTGTACGAGGTCATGGAAGTGGACGATGAGATCAAGGACCTGATTCTAGTGGGCGCCTCCTCGCTGGAGCTGAAGAAAAAGGCCATTGAGCGCGGCATGCTGACCTTGCGGCGCAGCGGCCTGATGAAAGTGATGCAGGGGGTTACCACACTGGAAGAAGTGGCGCGCGAAACCATTCATTAAGGGGAAGGAACCGATTCATGGGAATGACGCTGAGCGAATTACTGAAACGAATGCTGGAGATGGGCGGCAGCGACTTGCACATCACTACCAATTCGCCGCCGCAAGTGCGGGTGCACGGCAGCCTGCGGCCGCTCGATCTGCCGCCACTGTCGCCCGCCGACACCAAGCAGCTCGCCTACAGCGTCATGACCGACGCGCAGAAGCACCGTTTCGAGGAGAACCTGGAATTGGACTTCTCCTTCGGGTTGAAAGGCCTGGCGCGCTTCCGCGCCAACTGCTTCAACCAGCGCGGAGCCGCGGGTGCGGTGTTCCGCGTCATTCCCTTCGAGATTAAATCCTTCAATCAGCTGGGCCTGCCGGCGGTGGTATCCAAATTGTGCGACAAACCTCGCGGCCTGGTGCTGGTGACCGGCCCTACCGGTTCGGGAAAATCCACCACCTTGGCCTCCATGATCGACAAGATCAACAGCGAGCGCCACGAACACATCCTTACCATCGAAGACCCGATCGAGTTCGTGCACCAGAACAAGAACTGCCTGGTGAATCAGCGCGAGGTGCACGCCGATACGAAATCCTTCAGCGACGCCTTGCGAGCGGCGCTGCGCGAAGACCCGGATGTGGTGCTGATCGGCGAAATGCGCGACCTGGAAACGATCGAATCGGCGCTGCGCATCGCCGAAACCGGCCACCTCACTTTTGGCACGCTGCATACCAATACGGCGGCCTCCACGATTAACCGCATCATCGATGTCTTCCCAGCTCACCAGCAGCCGCAGATTCGCGCTCAGCTCTCGCTGGTGCTGGAAGGAATTCTCTGCCAAAGCCTGCTGCAGAAGATGGACGGGCAGGGCCGGGTGATGGCTATGGAGATCCTGGTGCCCAACCCGGCTATTCGCAACCTGATCCGCGAGGACAAGATTCACCAGATCTATTCCGCCATGCAGGCGGGACAAGAAAAGTTCGGAATGCAGACCTTCAACCAGGCGCTGGCTACCGCTTACGCCAACCGGCAGATTTCGCTGGAAACCGCCCTGCAGCGTTCCAGTCTGCCGGAAGAATTGCAGGAAATGATCAATCGCGGGGCGGGGCTGTTGAACCGTACCACGACGGGAGCGCAGGCGATGAAGGCTGCCGCTCCCAGCAAGCACTAAGGGGAGAAGAGCGAGGCCGGCGCACTGCGCGGGCGGCTGGAATCAGTTCAAGGAAGGGAAGGATCGACCATGCCAGTCTTCACATTCAGTGGCAAGAACGCGGCAGGAGAAAAAGTATCTGGGGAGCGAGTGGCGAACAACAAGGAGATGCTGGCGGCGCAGTTGCGCCGCGAGCGCATCACGCCGCGTGCCATCAAGGAAAAAGGCAAAGAGTTCGCCTTACCTACGTTTGGTTCGGGCAAGGTTAAGACCAAGGAAATCGCGGTCTTCTTCCGCCAGTTCTCCGTCATGATCGATGCCGGATTGCCGCTGGTGCAGTGCCTGGAAATTCTGGCCGCCAATCAGGAAAATCCGGCCTTTCAGAAAGCCCTGACCGGGGTGCGTGGCTCGGTGGAAAGTGGCGCCACGCTGGCCAATGCCATGCGCGGCTTCCCTAAAGTTTTTGACGAGCTGAGCACCAACATGATCGAAGCCGGCGAGACCGGCGGTATTCTCGACACTATTCTGCAGCGCCTGGCGCAATACGTGGAAAAGGCGGTGAAGTTGCGTGCCGCGGTTAAATCGGCGCTGATTTACCCCGTCTCGGTTATCAGCATCGCCGTGTTGATCGTAGCCGCGCTGCTCAAGTGGGTGGTCCCGATCTTCGCCAACCTTTTCGCTGGCCTGGGCGTAGCTCTGCCCTTGCCCACGCGCATTGTGATGGGCCTCAGCGCCTTTGTCGGGCAGTTCTGGTGGGTCTTCATTGGCGCCGGAGTGGCGGCTGTTTTCGGTATCAAGCAGGTGCACAAGCATCCCAAGGGCAAATACACCCTGGACAGCATGATGTTAAAGATGCCGATCATTGGCACCCTGCTGCGCAAGATCGCGGTGGCTCGCTTCACCCGCACCCTGGGCACGCTGATCACTTCCGGCGTTCCCATTCTGGAGGGTCTGTCGGTAACGGCGCGCACCTCGGGCAATGCGGTGCTGGAAGAGGCGCTGATGAAGGTACGCAAAGCCATTGAGGAAGGCCGCACTATCGTCGATCCTCTGAAGGAATGCGGGGTGTTCCCCAACATGGTGTCGCAGATGATCGGCGTAGGTGAAGCCACCGGCGCCATGGACGCCATGCTGCAGAAGATCGCCGACTTCTACGAGGATGAAGTGGACGCCGCCACCAAAGACATGCTGGCCCTGCTGGAGCCGGTGATCATCGGTATTCTGGGCGTGGCCGTTGGCGGCATCGTGATTTCGCTTTACATGCCGCTGTTCTCCATGATCGCCAAACTGGCAGGCTAAGCGCGCGAACCGCCCGCTAGGGAAGAGTGAATGGCTACGCAAAGTACATTTGATGAACGGTCCTGGCTGGGCTGGCTGGTCAAGGTAAGAATCCTCATCATTACCTTTCTGGTGGGGATCGAACTGGCGATCACCCGCTTGACCCCCACCCAGCTGCCGGAAAAAGAGTTCATCAGCCTCATCGTGCTGTGGTACACGCTTTCCGTGTTCCACGTCGTGCTGCACTCCTTTTGGCAGGAACACCGGGTGCAGGCGGCCCTGCAGGTGCTGACGGATCTGGCTCTGGCTACCGGCGTGGTCTACGTCAGCGGCGGGATCGACAGTTCCTTCAATTTTCTTTATCCCCTGATCATCGTGGTGGCGTGCATCCTGCTGCCGCAGTTGTGGGCCTATCTGACCGCGGCCTTGGCCTTCGTGCTCTACGGAGCGGTGGTGGAACTGGAATACTTCGGAGTCATCCACTCCTATTCGCCCACCCATGCCGGTTTCAAAATCCTGCTGGCCATGCTGCTGATCAACCTGTTCGCCTTTCTCGCCATTGCCTATCTGGCGGGACGATTAACCGCGCGCCTGCGCCAGGTGGATGTCCAGTTGCAGGACACCAGCGGCGCACTGGAAAGCTTGCAGGCGCTGCATGAAAATGTGATTCGCTCGATCAGCGGCGGGCTGTTGACCACCGACCTCGAGGGGCACATCACGCTGGCTAATCCTGCCAGCCTGAGCTTTCTGGAACGAAGCGACGGTGACTTGCTGGGCAAGCCGGTGGCGCCTCTGTTTCTCGACCCCTTGCCGGCGCCGGACAGCACGCCGGCGCATACGGAAGCGCGTTACCGCACGGCCACGGGAGAGATCAAGATTTTTAGCGTCTTCGCATCGCCGCTGGTGGTGCCGGAACGGGGACGGCTGGGCTGGGTCTATACCTTCGACGACTTGACCGAGATCCGCCGTCTGGAACGCGAGGTGCGGCTGCGCGACCGCCTTGCCGCCGTGGGACGCCTGGCGGCGGCCATCGCTCACGAGATTCGCAACCCGCTTTCCTCCATTGCCGGCTCTGTGAGCGTGCTGGACAGCATCGCCGCGCTCACCGATGACCAGCGGGCGCTGGTCCAGATTGTCACCCGCGAGTCGGAACGGCTGAACGATATCATCTCCGATTTTCTGGTTTATGCTCGCGAGAAGCGCTACGAGTTCCAGACGCAAGACCTGATTCCTCTGCTGGAAGACACTTTGACCTTGCTGGAGAGCAGTGCTCCTGGCGACGGCGCCAAGGTTCAAATTGTGCGCCGCCTGGAAACCGGGCGCGCCCTGGCGCTGGTGGACGGCGACAAGATCAAGCAGGTGTTCTGGAATCTTTGCAGTAATGCGCTGCGGGCCATGCCGCAAGGCGGGTCGCTGCACGTTGGCCTCAAGACCGTAGGTCCCGACTGGGTGATCAGCTTTGCCGATAGCGGACAGGGTTTAAGCCAGCAACAGATGGAGAAGATCTTTGAGCCATTTCAGGCGCACTTCGAGGGAGGCACGGGGTTGGGTTTAGCTATCGTGTACCAGATTGTGCAGGCGCATGAAGGGAAGATCCTGGTGCGTTCGGTGCCGGGGCAGGGAACGGTGTTTTCCCTGCAGCTGAAGCGCGCCGATGTTGCGGCGGAACCCGTGGCAGAGTCGAGGCAGCCAGCAGGCCAGACGGAACTGGCGGCGGCCGCCGTCGCGGCAGGAGGTCCAAGTCATGGGTAATATCCTGGTCTGCGACGACGAACGCTCCATCTGCGAAGTGCTGGACATCGCCCTGCGCCGGGAAGGCCACCGGGTCGAGACGGTGAACTCCGGGGAAGCAGCTAAGCGGAAAATCGATGGTGCGCTCTATGACGTAGTGGTCACGGACATCAAGATGCCGAATATTGATGGCATCGAAGTGTTGCGCCATACCCACCAGGTATCACCGGATTCAGCCGTCATTCTAATTACCGCGGTAGACGATTTTGAAGCCGCCATCCAGGCGGTCAAGGCCGGCGGGGCCTTCGATTACATCCGCAAGGGGCCGGGTTTGATGGATGAGGTGCGGCTGGCGATTGCCCGGGCTCTGCAGCAATTGGCCTTGCGGCGCCAGAACTTTGCTTATCGGCGTGATGCGGCCGCGCGCAACTCCCTGGACAACATCGTGGGGGTCAGCCCGGCCATGGAAAAGCTGAAGCAGACCATTCGCACCGTCGCCTCCACCAGCAGCAGCATTCTCATTTATGGGGAAAGTGGAACCGGCAAAGAGCTGGTGGCCCGGGCCGCCCATGTGTGCTCGCCGCGTGCCAGCGAACCTTTCGTTTCCGTGAACTGCGGCGCATTTCCCGAAACTCTGCTGGAAAGCGAGCTGTTCGGCTACGTGAAGGGGGCGTTCACCGGGGCGGCGCAGAACAAGCGCGGTCTGTTTGAAGTGGCGGACGGCGGCACCATCTTCCTGGATGAAATCAGCGAGATGACCATGGCCATGCAAGTCAAGCTGCTGCGCGTGCTGCAGGAGCGAACTATTCGGCCGGTGGGGGGAACCAACGAGATTCCCATCGATGTGCGCGTCCTCTCCGCCACCAACCGCGATTTGGACAAGCTGGTCAGCGAGAATCTGTTTCGCGAGGACCTTTATTACCGGCTGAGCGTAATTCCGGTTCATGTGCCGCCTTTACGCCAGCGCCGCGAAGACATCCCGCTGTTGGCTAACCACTTTTTGAAGAAGTATTCTCCGGCCGCCGGCAAAAGTATCCTGCGCATTGCGCCGCAATCGCTGGACATGTTGGCGGAATACGAATGGCCGGGCAACGTACGCCAGCTGGAAAATTCCGTGGAGCGAGCCGTCGCCCTGGAGACCGGCAACGAGCTGAATGTGGACCTTCCGGCGGAGCGTCCCAAGGCACGGGCAGCGGCCGCCGCGGCGGGTGCGGGATCGAGCCCGTTGACGGGAGCTACCAACGGCAACGGCTTTAGCGAGTCGCTGCCGCCCACGGGCTTGGATATGGAGACCTACGTCGCCGATCTGGAACGTTCTCTGCTGCAGGCGGCGTTGCGCCAATCCAACGGCGTGCAGACCCGCGCGGCGGAGATGCTGAAACTGTCTTACCGATCGTTTCGCCACTTGATGAAGAAGTACGACATCTAGCTGGGTAGCTGGCCGACTCTTAGCCAGCCAATCAGCCAGTCAGCGGCTTCTTCTGCACCCGCAGCTGCTGTTTCCATCCCAGGATGCGGGCCTTATTGGCTTCGGCCTCAGCTTCGGAGACCATGCCCTTTTTCTGGTAAAGAATGGAGAGGCTGGTGTGGGCCAGCACGTCCTCAGGATCGGTTGCCGAGATACGTTGCGCAACGGTTATGGCGTTGTCGATTTGTTCCAGGTCCTGGTAGACGCGAACCAGTCCGTGCATGGCGTCGGTAAAACTGGGATCAGAGGTCAGGGCGAGCTGATATTCGGCAATCGCAGCCTCCTGCTCGCCGGCTGCGAACCGGTCCAGGGCAGCCAGGAAGTGCCGCTCAGCCGCGCGGCGGGCATTTCCATTTGCAGGCGTCCCCACAGAGGGCCATTCTAGCATTCACCGGGCTTACGGGCGCTCTCGGCGGGGTTCGTTCCCCTGATCA
>DATGIY010000491.1:0-2925 GCA_035295475.1 Terriglobales bacterium | reverse complement strand
CAACTGGCGAAATGGTCACGTCCGCGAGCACTCTCGCCAGAGCATTCCCGCCCGGTCTGAAAGGTGTGCTGTACACGGCACTGGCCACGAAGTTGTGCGTGATGTTGAAAGTGGAGAGCGAGCGCTCCAGGTCCAGATAGGTGGGCCGGAAAGGCATGAAATTGTTGTTGAAGTCGGTGTTGTCGTCAATGGTTTTGCTGAAGGTGTAATTGGCCAGGAATTGCAGCCCGTGTGCCCACTTTCGGCTCAGCGAGGCGGTCATGCCGTGATAAATCGAACTGCCGATCGAGCCATAAGTTTCCAACTGCACGATGGCAGGATTGATCTGCGTGTAGCACGGGCCTACGAAGGGATCCACCGCCGAACTAAAGGCAGCAGGATCGAGTTTGTTGCACGGGATTTGCGTCACGTTGGTGTCGAAGGGTATTTGCTCATGCAGCCCGTGGTACATCTGGTAAGCAACTTCCAGAGACAGGTTGCTCACCAGTTCTCTTTGGACGCTGAGGCTGGCCTGCACCGAGTGAACGGGTTGGAAGTTCTCTCCCGGCATCACCACTACCCTGCCCGGCTGCCCTGGCCCGACGGCAAAGCCCAGGCTTTGCACGTTGGCCGCGCTGAGTTGCGGGACAGGAATACCCTTGCTGGCCGCCATTTCCCACAGCGCCACCGTGGCCGGAATTGACGTGCCCGGGACCATCTGGTTGATGGCGGTGGCGAACTGGTAAATGTAGTTGCCGCTCGGCCCCAGCAAATTCATGACGTAATCGTTATAGAAGTTCACCGGGGCGTAGAACACACCCCCGCCCCCGCGGATGACCGTTTTGCCATCGCTGCCGGGACTCCAGGCAAAGCCCAGCCGCGGAGAGAAGTTGGTATGGTGCGGAATCGGGGCCGCTTCTCCCGACCAATCCATGCGTCCTCCAAAATCAAGGGTGAAGTTGCGGCTCACCTTCCACGAATCTTGGACGTAGGATCCCACATTGTGCGACCAGCCCTCCCACACCGGATTGCCATAGCCCTGGCGATAGGTGAAGGGAAGCCCTATATCAAAGGCTTGAATGGCGCTCAGGTTGGTAGCCGGATCGCCCTCCAGGGGATTTCCGCCGCAGGGATGGCTTTGGCAATATTGGAGGTTGAAACCGGCCAGCGCCCTCTGTTGCGGTGAACCCGCGGGCATGAGCGCCAAAAGCGGAATTGCTCCGTCCCAGAACTGAAACTCACCTCCAAACCACAACTCATCCCGCACCAGGTAGCTGACCGGCCGGTACGAAGTCCCGAATTTGAAGGTGTGATGGCCGCGCGTCCAGGTCACGCTATCTTCGAATTGAAAGCGCCGCTGTCGCGCATAGTAAGGCTCGTAATGTTCGCCCTGGAAGTTCCCGAGAGAACCCACGCTCAGATAGGCTGTGTGGGGAGAGACTACGGGCACGTCGGCCGTATCGCTGGGGACGGCTTGCACACGCAACTGGTTCAGCAGGTTGGTGTTGAAGATGTGGCTCCACGCGCCCAGGATGGTGTAGTCCTTCCATAGCTGCGTGGTGGCGTCATCGGGCGAATTCAGGGGATCGAGGACGTACATGCGGCTCAAATCATGCTTCATGAGCGAAAAACGTCCGGTAAGCGTATCGCTGGAGTTGGGCTGGTAGTCCCAGCGCGTCACCCAGTTGTGATAGCGCTTCCAGTCATTAAAGGTGCCGGTATTGTGATCGAGCAACGCGCCGGTCATGGGGAAATTGCTGGGCGTGAGCGCAAAGCCAAGCTGCCGGCCAATGCCGAGCAGCAGCGGGCTGCCTGAGCTGATCAAGGCAGCCACGTAAT
The DNA here is from genome assembly GCA_035295475.1 of Terriglobales bacterium. Taxonomy (GTDB): domain Bacteria; phylum Acidobacteriota; class Terriglobia; order Terriglobales; family Acidobacteriaceae; genus JAICWP01. Next base: position 1,107 of record DATGIY010000491.1, on the reverse strand, counting down.
TCTGCTGGTTGAGGTTCGACCCAATTCCCTGAGCCGCCGGGCTGGTGGCATAACTGCGGAATTGCGGCGTGTCGGTTCGCGTGTACTCGTAGGTGGTGAAGAAAAACATCTTGTTCTTGATCAGCGGACCGCCGAAAGTAAAGCCGGGAACAAAATTCTGCTCGAACGCCTTACTCCCCGTGCGGGGGGCAAAGTAGTTGCTGGCATTAGTCGATTCATTGGCGAAAAAAGCGTAAGCGCTGCCGTGAAAGCTGTTTGTGCCGCTTTTGGTCACGATGTTGACGGCCGTTCCCGAGGTAAATCCGAATTCTGCCGCGAAGGAACTGCGATTGACCTGCAGCTCCTGCACCGAATCCAAAGGCACGTTGGGAGTTCTCAGCTGGCCCGAGCCGTAATCGTTTTCTCCGCCATCGATGGTCACCAAGTTGTTGCGGCCATTGCTACCGCCGATAGAAAAGCCGGAACTCTGGAATCCGGAAAATCCCGGGTTCTGCGCCCTGGGACTTTCCGAGCTGGAGACTCCGGGCAAGGTATAGATAGAATCGGTGAAATTCCGGCTGACGTTGGGCAAATCGCTGACCTGCCGCTGGTCCAGCGTGTTTGCCTGCTGCGTCTGCTCCACCTGCACCAGGGCCAGTTCGCCGGAAACCTCGATGGTCGAAGCGGCGGATCCGACCTTCAGGTTGAAGTTGTAATTAACAATCTGCCCCACGGAAACGGAAACCGTTCCTACCGCTTTGGCAAATCCCGACGCTTCCGCAGCCACGTGGTAATTTCCCGGAGTAAGCAGCGGAAAGCGGTATTCGCCGTCCGCACCCGTGGTGACGTGCTTGGCGAATCCGGTGCTGGGGTTTTTGATACTTACAGTGGCGCCGCTGATGAGTAAGTGCTGTGGATCGAAAACCGTTCCTGTTAATGTCGCCGTCGAGTAGTCCACTTGACCGTATGCCAGCGGCGCTAGCAACAGGACGAGCAGCAACATAAGAGGGAGCGCTCGCAGTTTTCCATGCATGGGGGCCTCCTTAGCGCTGCGCGCATCTGAAGCCAGTCTGCTGGCCGGCAAGCACCTAGGTTCGGCCTTAAAGATCTTGTCTGCGGCGATGAGCA
>DATGIY010000490.1:0-4622 GCA_035295475.1 Terriglobales bacterium | reverse complement strand
CCGCCGTCGCCGGCACATCTTCCGCCAGCAGGCAGCGAAACACGTAAAAGCAGGCCGACCAGGTAATGGCCTCGACCGCGTTGATGCTTCCCTGTACCTGCGCGTCGCTGCCCGTGAAATCCACTTTCGCCAGCGCTCCTCTTTTGCTCTGCTCGCGGAACGTGATGCTCACCGCAATGCGCACCGGCTTGCCGCTGACCCCGTCGTCGTCGAGCGCATCTTCCGCCCGGTAAATCCCCGCCGGCACCTGCCCCAGGAACGCCCGCATCATGCGCTCCGAGTAGGCGAGCAATTCCCGCCCGGCGGAAGTCACTCGCGGCACCCCGTAGCGCCGGCAAATTTCTTCCAGGCGCATGAGCCCGGTATGGCAGGCGGCGATCTGCGCTCCCAGATCGCCCTCGCGTTCTCCCGGGGTGCGCACATTGTTGAGCACCAGGGCGAGAACGTCGTCGTCCATCTTGCCCCCGCGCACCACCCGTACCGGCGGAATGCGCAGCCCCTCCTGATAAATTTCCCGGCACGGTCCCATCGACCCGGGATAAGTACCGCCGACATCCGCATGATGGGCGCGCGCGGCCACAAAAAACGTCGGCGAAGTTCCTTGCCGGGTGCGCCCGCCGCGGCCTTTCCCCAGATAGAACGGCGCCACCAGCGTGATGTCGGGCAAATGCGTGCCCCCGCAAAACGGATCGTTGAGCATGGCCATGTCCCCCGGCCCCAGTTCCAGATGCTGTAGCGCCGCCCGCACCGACATAGGCATGGATCCCAGATGCACGGGCATGTGATCGCCCATGGCCAGGACCTCGCCGGCCCCGTCAAACACCGCGCAGGAGTAATCGCGCCGTTCCTTGATGTTGGGCGAAAACGCGGTGCGCCGCAGCGCCGCCCCCATCTCCTCGGCAATGGAATGGTAGATATTCTTGAAGATTTCCAGCTCAATGGGATCGTTTGCCATGCGGGAGAAGTTTACGCCAGCTGAAGCCACACCCAAACTCGCGCCGCTTGCTTTGCCTCCGCGCTTTGCGGTAAAGCGATTCGCTCCTCTTTTTCCACAACATTCTTCATTCGCGGCTCTCTGCCGCCGGAGGGAACCCGGTTTTGTATTGACAGCGGCAGTTTTCCACCGCACCATCACCCCAGATGTACTGCTCGCAGCGAGAGCAGTCGGGGCCCTTTCGTAGATTGCAAGGGAAATTGTTCACGGAGGGAAGACTCAATGCCGATGAAGAAGAAGGCAAAGAAAAAGAAGAAACACTAGCGGGGCGTACCTCGCACGGGCCCTAACGGTTTTTCGGTCTCCGCCACGGCGGAGACCTTTTTACTTTACCTCGCTCCTTTCTTTCTAAATTCCCGAATTCACACGAAAGTTGTTGTTCTCCGACGCAGGCCGTGCTAGAAACGCGAGAAAGATGTCGAGCACGCCATATCTTCTCCCTGGGGATGAAGGATGAGCCTGACCAAGAAGAAAGCTGAGAAGTCCAAATCCATCGAACCGGTTATCCCCGACAAACTTTACTTCCGCATCGGCGAGGTCGCCGAATTATGTGAGCTGCCCACCTATGTGCTGCGCTTCTGGGAAACTGAATTCCCCCAGCTGCGTCCCACCAAGAGCAGCACCGGCCAGCGCATGTACCGCCGCCGTGACGTCGATAGCGTGTTGCGCATTCGCAAGCTGCTTTATGAAGAGGGCTTCACCATCGCCGGCGCCCGCCAGCATTTGCGCGAGGAAGCTCGCGCCGCCGCCGCTGCCCAGAATCCCCTTCCTTTCCCCACCCGCCAGGGCAATGGACTCAAGCAGGTTCGCCAGGGCTTGCGCGAGGTCTTAGGCATACTTTCCGCCCGCCCGCAGTAAGTGACGCCGGCAGGAGCCAGCGTCCCGCTTAGCCGACGCTGGGCGGCGTACCTTGCTGGCAATCTCTTTGTGCTATGAATGCCGCCGCGCTCTGATGGTAATCTCTTACCATTTGCCATGAAATCTTCCCGCCAGCCGTTTCGGTCTTTGTTGCTATGCCTTTGCATTGCTATCTGCGCTGCTCCGCTGCTCGCGCAGCACCACGACATGCAGGGCATGACCATGCCCAAGAGTGCCACCGCCAGGCTGGACGTTCACGATGATCCGGCCGCGCAGGCGCTCACGGTCAAGCTCGGCCCGTTGAATCTGCCCGCTCACACCGGCCATATGCAGGCTGCCCAGCCCCCGACCCGGTTTCTGAAAATCCCCTTCGACGGCTGGGTTGTGGCCTACCATCCCCGCCTGATCGATGGCGATGGCAATACCATTCCCGGGCATCTGCTTCATCACGTGGCTTTTTACAATGCTTCCCGTCCCGACTTCGTTTGTCCCAATAAGCAGGAGCACATTTTCGGCGCCGGCGGCGAGATGAACGACTGGCCCACCACCCCCGGCTTCGGTTACCGCGTTCGCCCCGGCGATCGTATCCGTGTGGCCGCTATGTTTCACAACCCCACCGTCACCAGCTATCCCGCCGCCTACCTGGAAGTGCGCATGGAGTACCGCAAGCTGGGGAGCGCGGGCACGCCTCTGAAAAGCGTTTATCCCACCTGGCTGGATGTGAAGAGCTGTCGGGATTCCAGTTACGACCTCAAGCCGGGCCGAAACGTGACCACCGGCGTGGTGACCATGAATTATCCCGGAATCCTGTTGGGCGTGGGCGGCCACATGCACGACTATGGACAGGAGCTGGTGCTGAAGAACCTGACCCGCAATCAGACCGTAGCCACGCTGCCGGCCAAGCTCGATTCTCAGGGACACATTCTATCCATGCCCATCGTGCTGTTCATGACCCAGGGCGGGTACCGCGTCGCCAAGGGGGATCGCATGCAGATTACCGCCACCTACGACAACCCCACCGGCCACTTCCTGCGCGATGGCGCCATGGGCATCGTGGTGGGCTACTTCCTGCCCGCGGACGAGAAGGAATTCGCAGCCCTGCACCACCAATCAAGCAAACATTGATGATTGAAGATTGGCCACTGCAACGCGCTGGGGCAGGCAGGTTCAATCGTCAATCGAAAATCTCAAATCTTCAATTGTTCCTACGCCGCGTGCTGTTCCACCAGGAACGCCATGGCCGTGCGCATCGCCTCTTCGCCATTCGGTGCAATGGGAAAGGAGTGGTCAGGCATCTTGCGCCACACGCCACTCTCCTGCAGGTAGGTAGACACGTAATAAGGAATGTCCGGGTTGGAATAGGAGTGCCACAGCTCCAGTTTGTAGGAAATCCCGCCGATGACCACCAGTCCTGTCGTTACCAGTTCCCAGGCTTCGGTGATTCCGGCAAAGCTGCGAAAATCTTCCAATGCACTCTTGGCCATACGCGCCATTCCTCCATTTGCTAGTCAGATGCCGGCCTTATCGTTTCAGAAGCAACAAAAGTGCTCCCTTGCCCAACTGGAGCGTCCTTCCTCTGGCCTAACGTTCAGCGACCATTGGCCTACACCGGCCACTCCGTCATCATCTAAACTGTAGCGATATGCGCGCTTTGCTCAAACTGGTCGCAGTAGCCATTCTGGTCGTCGCCGCCTGGCTGGTCTGGGCGTTGTGGCTGCCGCTGCGGCCTCCGGGCCAGAAATTCGTTCTCCTGCACCCCGGCTATAGCACCCGCCATATCGCGGTTGCGCTCAAATCGGCGGGCGTGATTCGCAGCTCCACCGCTTTTCTGTTGTGGCACTTTGTCGCCCACCCCCGCACTCTGAAGGCGGGTGAATACCTGTTCGATCAGCCCGCCAACGCCTTGCAGGTGCATCGCCGTCTGGCGCGCGGCGATGTTTATGTGCATACGGTGGTAATTCCCGAAGGCTTCAACATTTTTGAAATCGCCCAGGCGGTTGCCGGCGCGGGGCTTAGCTCCGAGCAGGAATTCCTGAGCGCCGCCCGCGCCGACACCGTCCTGGTTCGCGACCTCGATCCCCAGGCTTCTTCCCTGGAAGGCTACCTTTTCCCCGATACCTATCAGTTCACCCGTACGGAAACTCCCACCGACATGCTGGCCGTCATGGTGCATCGTTTCCGCAGCCAGGCCCATGCCATCGGTCTCACCGCCAATGTGCACCAGGTAGTCACCATGGCCTCGATCGTGGAGAAGGAAACCGCCGTGCCCGAAGAACGGCCGGTCGTGGCCAGCGTTTACTTCAATCGCTTGCGCCAGCGAATTGCCCTGGACGCGGATCCCAGCATCATTTATGCCGAAATGCTGGCCGGTACCTACACCGGATCCTTGCACCACGACGACATGCAGTTTGAATCTCCCTACAACACCTACCGCCACACCGGCCTTCCTCCGGGTCCTATTGCCAATCCCGGCGTGGCTTCTTTACAAGCAGCCATGCATCCGGCCAACACTGCTTATTTGTATTTTGTAAGCGCCGGCGATGGTCATCACCGCTTTGCCACTACCCTGGAGGAGCATAACCACAACGTAGCCCTCTATCGTAAAGCCGTCTCGGTGATGCGCTAATCAGCCTCCGCCGGATTCCTGCTGGCATCTAAGTGCTGTCGTGCGCTCCCTGCCACAAGACGGCCCGCACCGGCGTTATATACTTTGGAAGGAAACGAATCTCGGTGGTGCCAACGTTCGCTGCATGGCTTTTCCACGTCGCTG
>DATGIY010000489.1:0-2504 GCA_035295475.1 Terriglobales bacterium | reverse complement strand
GGTTTCGGTAATCGTTCTGGTAGGCGCCGAACTCAATGCCATGCTCTTTCCCCGCTGCGCCAGCCTCAAAAAAGGGGACATCGCCTCCCGCGAACCCGAAGTCTTCGTCCGCTAAGTTCCTCCGCCTGACACACGCTCCTCTCGCCGGCAAGAATTGTGTAGGCACAGCCGCCTCCCGGTAAGATTGTGTAGGCACAGCCGCCTCGGCTGTGCGGGCGAGCGCAGCTCGCCCCCAGGAACCAGTTGCCAAGATCGCCCTTTATCCCCAACAATGTTGAGCATGCGCTTCCCAGTCGTTCGCTTCCTGTCTCCGGAGCCCCAGCGTGGATAAAACCGAGGCCCTCGAACTTCCTCCCGCAGTTACGGCCCAGCCCGAAGCCGCCGGCAAGAACGGCACCGGCGCGGGCGCGGAACGCCGCGCCAAGATCGTTTGCACTCTCGGTCCTTCCTCCAACTCCGAAGCCGGGATTCGCGAGCTGCTGCGCGCCGGCATGGACGTGGCCCGGCTCAATTTCTCCCACGGCACTCACGAAGAGCACGCCCGCGTGATCGAGCGCGCCCGCCGCGCAGCGGAGAAGGAAGGCCGCACCATCTGCATTTTGCAGGATCTCCAGGGGCCCAAAATGCGCACCGGACGCCTCAAATACCGTACCCCGGTGGCGCTTAAGGCCGGCTCGCGACTCACCATTACGCCCCGCGATGTCCCCGGCACGTCCTCGATCATCTCCACCACCTTTCAGGATTTAGCGCGTGAAGTGACCACCGGCTCCCGCATTCTGCTTTCCGACGGGCTCATCGAGCTGCGCGTTAAGTCTGTCCGTAACGATGACGTGGAATGTGAGGTGGTAAACGGCGGCCTTTTGGCCGAGCACCAGGGCATCAACCTGCCCGGCGCCGTGCTCAGCGTTCCTTCCCTGACGCAAAAGGATTACAAGGATCTGGAGTTCGGCCTGGAACACGGCGTGGATATCGTGGCCGTGTCTTTTGTGCGCTCGGCCGAGGACGTACGCCGGGTCAAGCGCCTGATCGGTGAGCGCAAGAGCGATGTGCCCGTCGTCGCCAAGCTGGAAAAGCCGCAGGCAGTGGAAGACTTGGACAACATTCTCGAAGTCGCCGATGGAGTCATGGTGGCGCGCGGCGACCTGGGGGTGGAGATGCCTCCCGAAACCGTGCCTATCATTCAGAAAGAAGTGATACGCCGCGCCTCCGAGTTCCGCAAGCCGGTCATTACCGCCACTCAAATGCTGGAGTCGATGTGCGAAAACCCGCGCCCCACGCGGGCGGAGGCCAGCGACGTGGCCAATGCCGTCTTCGATGGCACGGATGCAGTCATGCTTTCCGGCGAGACCGCCAGCGGCCGCTACCCGCGTGAGGCCGTCACCATCATGGCCAGAATCATTTTGGAGGCCGAGAGCCACCTGCGCCTCTCCGAATTGCCTCGCCGCCGGCGCGACCACCGCGCCACTTTCTCCATCCCGGAAACCATCTGCGAATCGATCGCCCATGCCGCGCAGGACCTGCAGATGCGGGCCATCGCCGTCTTTACCGAAACCGGCAACACCGCTCGCCTCATCTCCAAGTACCGCGCGCGCGTCCCCGTGTTTGCCTTTACCCCCTTTCCTGAGGTGGGCAACCGCGTAAACCTGCTATGGGGTGTGCAGCCGGTGATTCTCCCTCAGGCCGCCCGCTCCTCTGAGGAAATGGTGCAGTGCGCGGAGCGTCAGCTGCTGAAAATGAACAAAGTCGCGCCTGGCGATGTCCTGGGCGTCGTGGCCGGCACGCAGCAGACTTCCGGGTCAACTAATATTATCCGCCTGCACGTGGTCAACGCCCCTGAACAGAGCCGCTCCGAGCGCCGTGCGTCCGCCCGCTCCAGCGCCTTTCCTCGCCGCCGCAAGTAGCGCCCCGTTGAACGGGTCGATACAGCCGCCTCGGCTGTGCGGGCGAGCGCAGCTCGCCTCCATGTCCCCCCGGTCTCCCCCGGATAGGGGTGGGTGCCTTCGCCGCACAAACGTTTTTGAGGTGCCGCCATCCTGGTCGTACACTAAGTCCGACCATGTCCCAGATTTTGTCCATCGCTGTCTTCGAGCCCTTGGAAGGCAAAGAACGCGAGGCACTCGAAACCATGCGCGGGCTGATTGCCCTGCTGGCGCAAAAGAACTACAGCCAGGATTCTCTCTATCGTGACCGCACCTCCCGCCGTTACATGGACGTGCGTTATTGGACCTCGGAAAAAGCTCGTCACGACGCCCACGAAGACCCGCAAGTGCACAGTTTCTGGGCTCGCCTGGGCAACTTGGTGCGTACCGAAGAGATTTACGAAACCTTCGAGCCAGTGGAACTGGCGTCATACTGAAACCCAGGCTGGACTGTCCCCATGTTGCAGGTGAATGTCGTACCCTTCTCCGACGATTCCGCCCAGCCCGCCGTGCGCGGCTTTCTGCACCGCCCGCCGCAGCCCACCGGCGCTGGCCTGGTCCTGACACACGGCGCAGGTGGTAACT
>DATGIY010000488.1:0-4578 GCA_035295475.1 Terriglobales bacterium | reverse complement strand
CCAGTCCTTATTGATAGGAGTGGCGCCGCGGAAGCGGTATCCCACGTAATTCACACCGTCTCCCGCGGATACATCGTTGGCATGGGGAAAACTGTTCAGGTACCCGAGCACGATAGGACTGGGACCGACGTGTAGAGGATCCATGCCAGCGATCTGGGTGGCATTAAGACCATAAAAGCCGGCCGGAACTGCATGCGTGCCGGTCAGGCCGCGAATGATGCCTCCGGGACACTGGCTAGGGTCATTGCACTGATACATGATGATCCCGTCCCGCAGGGTATCGCTAGGTACGATACGCAACACGCTGCTCTCCTCGCGTTGCCGATATCCCTCATAGTTGGTAAAGAAGAAAATTCGATTCTTGAGAATGGGGCCGCCCAGTGAGGCTCCGAAGATGTTGCGATTTAGCTTGGGGGGCACGTTTGGCTGTCCGGTCTCCAATTCGGACTTCTTCACAAAATAGTCATTGGCGCTGGTGGCGGTGTTGCGCAGGTACTCGTAGAGAGAACCGTGGAAATTGTTGGTGCCGCTCTTCGTCACCAAAGCAACTTGCGCCCCCGAAGAGCGTCCCTGGTCGGCGTTATAGTTGGTCGTGGTCACGCGAAATTCCTGAACCGAATCCAAGGTGACCGGCAACACCGAGTCGAAGGCATAACCGTTTACCTGGTCATTGACATCGACTCCGTCGAGAGTGATGTTGCTTTGGTCACTGTGAGCGCCATTGACAGCGCCACTGCGCGTATCCAGATTCTGATTGATGTCCGGACGATTGCCCGTGTAGGTGACACCAGCTTGCAGACTGAGCAGGTCCGGGACATTCCGCCCCTCCAGAGGCAACTCCTTTATCTGCCGCTCGCCGACCGCATTTCCGAGAGAAGCGTCCGTGGTATTCACCAAGGGAGCCGTGCCGGCGACTTCCACGGTTACCTGGCCGCCTGCCACCTGCATGGGCACATCTAGTCTCACCGGCGTATTGACCAGCAAAGTCAGATAGGACTGCTTAAGAGTGGCGAAGCCTGGCGCCTCCACCGTCAGCGTGTAGGTCGCAGGGGGGACATCGACGAACTGGTAGTTCCCCTGGCTGTCCGATTTGCTGGTACGACTGAAACCTTTGTCCGGGTTGGATAAGGTCACGGTTGCTCCCGCAATCACCGCCCCCTTGGGGTCGGTCACGGTACCACGCAACGACGAGGTTCCAGTCTGGGCGCATACGTAGACGCTGAGGAAGGCAGCGAGTACGAGTAGGGAGATGAGCTTAGCGATGCGCATGCGATGCTCCTGAAGTGGTCTCTGACACCCGGGCCCTAGGGAGAATTGAACAGCTACACTGCAAGTAGCGGGCCCAAATTCCATGAGGAATACTGGGCCAACCTCGACAAAAACCAACAACTTAGGAGTATTGTTCGCGAGCGTACACCAATTTACATATAAGGGCTACAGGTTTTGGGAGTTTTTGTTTTGATACGCCCCATTCCCCTCGCCAGGCGTAGCACCATTCCCGCAAGTGACGCGCTTACTGCGGCTATGTTTTTGCCTGAGGGCAATGGCAAAATCACCGTCAGGCGCCGTATTAAAATGCCCTCCACCATGAAGATACTGCGCGTAGTTGCTGCTATTGTGCTTCTGATCGCCGCTGCCAGCGCTCAAAGCGCGCCTGCGGAAGAGGGCGCGCAGCAGTTTGCCCGCATCGGCGACCTGAAACTGCAAAACGGGCAGGTGATCCGCGACTGCCGTATCGGCTATCGCACCTTCGGCCATCTGAACGACGACAAGTCCAACGCTGTGCTCTTTCCCACCTGGTTTGGGGGCAGAAGCCAGGACCTGATGGCCAACATCGGTCCCGGCAAGATCGTGGATAGCTCCAAGTATTACGTCATCCTCGTCGATGCCCTCGGGGATGGCGTTTCCTCCTCGCCTTCCAACAGTTCCGCCCAGCCGCGTATGCAGTTTCCACGCTTTTCTATTCGCGACATGGTGGAAAGCCAGCATGAATTGCTCATGCGAGTGCTGCACCTCACCCACGTGTACGCGGTGATGGGCATCTCCATGGGTGGAATGCAGACGTTCCAGTGGGTGGTCGCGTATCCCGACTTCATGGACCGCGCGATTCCGATTGTGGGCTCGCCCCGCCTGGCGCCCTTCGATCTCTTGCTGTGGCAAACCATGATCGACGCGGTCGAGCAGAATTCTCTATGGAAGGACGGAAACTACACGCAACAGCCGGTGCCGCGCGAGGTGGATCAGATCAGCCAGTTGGCGCTCTCCACGCCCGAGCATTACAACCAGGAGATGACGCGGGAGAAGTTCTTCGCCTCTTTGAAAACGCCGCCCGATACGCACTTCGACACCAACGACCGCATACGCCAGGCGCAGGCCATGATGGGACTGGACGTCAGCGCGCCCTTTGGCGGCTCCATGCAGCGTGCTGCTGAGGCCGTCAAGGCACCCATGCTCATCATTGTGGACGCGCATGATCACATGGTCACGCCGGGCCCGGCGCTGGAATTCGCCAAGCTGAAGAGCGCCGAAACCTTCGTCCTGGAAAACGACTGCGGACACCTCGGCCCCGGCTGCGATATGCAGAAAGTAAGCGCGGCCGTGGCGGAGTTTCTGGCGAAGAAGTAGTCGGCGGGTTTCAAAGCTTCACAGGTTTCAAAGTTTCGCGAACACCGATAGGGCTGACTCTGAAACTTTGAAACTTGAAACTTTGAAACCGTGAAACGCCTATTAACAGCAGCCAAAGGGACGACGGGATTCAGCCTCAACCTCACGAGCCGCCGCCACTGCCGCGGCGATCAACACCGCAATTCCGCTCAGTGCAACTGCCCACATAAGTCTCTCCTCATATCCCTGGAAATTAGAATCCACGCCCCGTCTGTAAAGATTAGATTCCCACGGCCAAAAAGATGTTGGACGGCTAACCTGGTGAGGCCAAAGGTGTTGCCCACTGTGCCTGGACCTCACGTCGTCAGGAAGGGCCCACGCCTGCCACATGCGCACAAATCCTGCCTATCCTCGCTCCGCTCTGTGGGGGTACACGGGGTTCGCGGCTACGGGGTGTAAAATTGGAGGTTCCTATCGTTTCCCGACTATGTCCGGGACCTATATCGAGAGAGGCGCAATCATGGCAACCGTGCAAGCTCCACCGCGGGCGAGAATTCATGAAGGACCATTCGTCAACGAGCCGCTGACCGACTTCACGCGCGAGGAGAACGCGCGCAAGATGCGGGCGGCGGTCGAAAAAGTGCGCGGCCAACTCGGCCGCGAGTACGACCTGATTATCGGCACACGGCGGGTCAAGACAGCCGACAAGATCAAATCCATCAATCCCGCCAAGCCGTCGGAACTGGTCGGCCTGCACCAAAAGGCGGGAAAGGAGCAGGTGGAGCCGGCGATGGAGGCAGCGTTGCAGGCGTTTGAGAGCTGGAGCCGCACGCCAGTGGAGGAGCGGGCCGCCATCATGTTTCGCGCCGGTGAAATCCTTCGCGAGCGCAAATTCGAGTATGCCGCGTGGATGGTTTTCGAGGTGGGCAAAAACTTTGCGGAGGCGGACGCCGACATTGCCGAGCTCATCGATTTCTGCGAGTTCTATCCCCGGGAAGCGTTGCGCCTGGCCAAGGCGGAGCCGCCGGTGCAACTGCCGGGCGAACGCGACCTGCTGATGTACATCCCACTAGGTGTGGGTGCGGTGATCCCGCCGTGGAATTTTCCCAGCGCCATCATGGGCGGCATGACCCTGGCGTCTATCGTGTGCGGCAACACCGTGATCCTCAAGCCTTCCAGCGATTCACCCACGATTGCGGCGAAATTTGTGGAGGCGCTCGAGGAAGCGGGCCTGCCCGAGGGCGTGGTCAACTTCTGTCCTGGAGCCGGCGCCAGCTTCGGCAACGCCGTGGTCGCCCATCCTAAGACGCGTTTCATCGCCTTTACTGGGTCGCGGGAGGTCGGGCTCGACATCAACAAACGCGCCGCCGAGCAAGCTCCCGGCCAGATCTGGATCAAACGCACCATCCTGGAGATGGGCGGCAAGGACGCCATCATCGTGGATGCCGACGCCAACCTCGACGCAGCCGTCGAGGGTGTGGCGGCTGCCGCCTTCGGCTTCTCCGGTCAGAAATGCTCGGCTTGCTCTCGCGCCATTATTGACGAGCGCATCTACGACAAGTTCCTGGAGCGCCTGAAGGCACGGGTCGAGAAGATCACCGTAGGCGATCCCACCAGGAATCCGGGCATGGGTCCGGTAATCAACGAAGGCTCCATGAAATCGATCCTGGATTACATCGAGGTGGGGCAGAAGCAGGGCGGCCGCGTGCTGACCGGGGGCAAACGCGATACAAACGCGGGCGATGGCTGGTTTGTGCAGCCGACCGTGATTGCCGACGTCAAGCCGGGCGATCGCATCGAGCAGGAGGAAATCTTCGGGCCGGTGCTGGCCGTTATCAAGGCGCGGAACTTCGAGCAGGCGCTGCAGATCGCCAATGACACGGAGTTCGGACTGACGGGCGCGGTGTACTCCAGTTCCAAGGACAAAATTGATCGCTCCATCCGCGAGTTCCACGTCGGCAACCTGTACATCAA
>DATGIY010000487.1:0-6995 GCA_035295475.1 Terriglobales bacterium | reverse complement strand
TGATCCGGCTGCGTTCCGAAATGTGCTCAAGCTGCGCGCCGAGGTCGAGGGTCAGTGGGGAGGCCATCCGCCTGCGCCCGACAAGTACTACGACCCGGTTTACTACAAGAAAGCAGTCGCGATGCTGCAAGGCGGTGGGCGGTGAATTTTGTTGAGCCCTGCTCGGGCTTCAGGCTTCTGGCAATGATTCAAGGAGGCGGTCGATGACACGGCTGGCGAAAATAGCAGTCATTATGTGCGTTCTAGGTGGAATGCTGACGGTAGAAGCGGCGCTGGCATTTGCGGCGAGCACGGAGCAGGAGGTGCTGGAGAGCGATCACGCGTTCGTGGAGGCACTCGCGAAGAGCGATGCCGCCGCGGCCAGCAAACTGCTGGATACGAACTTTACCTGGACCGACTCGCAGGGCAAAACGCTGAGCAAGGCGGAGGCCTTGCGCGATATCAGCTCGCTGGCGAGCGGAAACCCAGCGGGCGCGGAAACCAAGGAGCTGAGCTTTGGAGAAGTCGGGGAAATTACCGCGGTCAGCGGTCAGAGCCACGTGCTGAGAGTCTGGGTAAAGCGCCCGGCAGGTTGGCGTCTTCTGGTGGCGCACGCTGCCACCCTGGCGCCCAAAGGACACACGGGCACGGCTGCCGAGCGCGGCAAGGAGTGTGTGAATCCCTGCAAGACCATTCCCTACAAACCGAAGAACGCCGCGGAACAAGGTGTGATTGCCTCGTGGCAGGCTCTGGAAACGGCGGTGACACATCACGAATCAAAAGACTGGGCGCCGCATGTGGCCGATGAATTCATGCTGGTCAGCTCCGGCAACGATCATCCGCTGAACAAGAAAGACCGCATGGATATTCTGGACCGGCAGAAGAAGGCAGGCACCGGATCGGCGCCGCCTTCCTTGATCTCCGCCCGCATGTTCGATTTCGGCAATACAGTGGTGATGACTTCCAAGCACCAGTCGCCCCACAGCAAGCCCACACACGTGACCCGCATCTGGATCAATCGCGACGGGCGCTGGCAGCTGGCTTACAGCCAGCAGACGGCGATTCAGCAGGCGTCCGCTCAGACCTCGAAGTGAACCGCGGCCGCAGCCTTTCTGTTTACTGCGGTGAAACGACCACCAGGTGAAAGGATCCCGGCACGATAGATGGCCGGGGATGCGGGTCGCCCTCGCTGGGAGCGGGAGGCGGACCCAGCTTGGCCGCGGCCAGATATATCTTGTGAGTCTTGCGGTCCAGGGCCATGGTGCGCGCGCTCTTCTCGGTGGTGACGGTTTCGGCTACCGAGTACTTATTGGCTCCTTCCTGTTTCACCACGGTTAAGGTGCCGTCGTGTCCGTTGGAGGAAAAGGCCAGCTTGCGCGCGGCATCGTAGCGATCCGCATCCGGCCCCTGGCCGATGGGCACGGTGGTAACCACCTTGCCGTTATCGGCATCCACCACCGCCATCAGCTTGTTGTCGCAAACCGAGAACAGGCGGCGGGAGCGGACGTCGATGGACAGGCCAGAAGGCTCTTCGCAGGGCGCCAGCGGCCACCGCTCTTTCACCTTCAACTGCTGGGGATCGAGCAGAACCAGTTCGCTCTTGTCTTCAATGTTGACGTAAACGTGTCCCTTGGCGTCCGTAGCAGGAAACTCAGGCTTGCCGCCCAACTCGATGGTGCCCGCGACTTTGCCGGTGGCGGCATCGATGGCGGTGGCATCATGGCTGCCACCGTTGAAGGCAAACACCCGCTTACTGGCCGGATCGTAGAGAATGCCGTCCGGGTTCATCCCCGCTTTTACCTTCTGCAGGACGGCATGAGTCTTGAGATCAAAAACCACAACCACCCCGCTGCCGCCATCGCTGATAAAGCCGCGGTTCATCCCGTCCGCCACCGCGATGCCGTGGACATGCTTCATCCCGGAAATTTTGCCGACCGGCTTTTCGGAGTCGAGATTGACGATGTCAACCACCGTGTTGTGCGCCACGTAGAGCGTTCGATTTCCGGAATCGGCGTATAAATAATCCCACCCGCCCTCGCCAGGTATGGGTATGCTTCCGGTGACTTTGTACTGCTGAGCGCTGACTGCCACCGAGGCAGCCAGCAAAAGCAGGCTTGCGGCAAACGCGCTACGCATGGTTTCCAATCCTCCTTACAACCGGTCCGTCGGGCGTTGTGAGCATGATGCCGGCAATAACCGAAGACGGACCGAAATCGGCTTGTCCGAGCGCCCGTAGTGGAACCGATTCAACCTTAAGTGAGGCTTAAGAGCCCGCGCAGGCTATCGCGGCGCACTCACGGCGCCGGCCGCCTGAGCCGATTGCGTTCCAGACGGAGTGTTCAGGTTCGAAAACCGCGCCGGCAAGGTTGAGGAATTCCAGCCCCCGCCCAGGGCCTGAATCAGCAGTACGGTGGAGGCCATCCGCCGCCCCAAAATGTTCACCGCGCTGACTTCATTGCTCAGGGCAGCGTTCTGCGCCGTAATCACTTCCAGATAGCTGGTCACACCGCCCTTGTAGCGATTCGTGGCGATGGTCAAGGCTTTCTGGGCGGCAGCTACTGCGTCGCCCTGGACCTGAGCTTCCTGTTGCAGCAAAGTGATGGCTGTCAGCTGATCTTCGACCTGCTGAAATCCGGTGAGCACAGTCTGGCGATAATTCGCCACCGCCTGGTCGTACGCCGCCCGAGCCTGTTCCGAGACGGCGCGCCGGCGGCCCACATCGAAGAGAGTGACCGCGGCGGCCGGGCCTGCCGACCACAAAATACTTGGTCCGGAAATCAGGGTGGTAATCCTCCCACTTTCAAAACCAGCGGCGGCTGCCAGGTTGAGCACGGGATAGTAGGCGCTGGTGGCAATCCCGACTTGCGCGTTGGCGGCCGCCACTCGCCGCTCCCCCGCCGCGATATCCGGACGCCTTTCCAGCAGTTCAGAAGGCAAACCCGGGGGAATGGATGGCGGTGGCGTGGCGAGCGGCAGGGGAGCCAGCGTGAACGATGGCGCCGGCGTACCTATCAGCGTCGCCAGAGCGTGCTCATACTGGGCGCGCAGTACGCCAACGTCGATGGCCTGCGCCCGAGTTGCCTGCAGCTGCGTACGCGCCTGTTCGACATCGAGAGCTGAGGCGAGTCCGCCCTGGAAGCGGTTCTGCGTAAGCTGCAGGGCTCGCTCGTAATCGCTGACGGTGGAATTCAGGAGTTGCTCTTCGGCGTCCAGGCTGCGCGCCTGGAAGTAATAGAGAGCCAAATCGGCATGCATGGCCAGATTGACGGCCGCCAGGTCGGCGGCGCTGGCCTGGGCCTGTTCCCTGCTGGCCTCCACGGTCCGCCGCACCCGGCCCCACACATCCGCCTGATAGGACAAATCAACCGGCAGCACCAGATCGGTATAGGTCCTGCCCGCCAAAACTGTGCTGGAGGGCTGCCGATTGTGGGAGGTGTGGGCGCGAGTCGCTGAGGCTCCCCCAGTGATGGTGGGATAGTAGTCCGCGCGGTTGTAGCGCAGGATGGCACGCGCCTGGCGAAACTGCGCCTCCGCCGCTTTCAAGTTCTGGTTGGAAACGTTGACCTGCTGCTGCAGCGAATTCAGGCGCGGGTCGTTGAACATGGTCCACCACTCCCCGCCTAAAGCCTGCTCGCTGGGCTGCGCCTGCTTCCATGCGCCGGTTTCTTTATAGACGGGCGGCACCTGTACGGACGGACGCGAATAGCGGGGGCCAACCGTACAACCGGCGGCGAACAGCAAGCCTGCGATCACTGCGAGCGGCGTTATGACCAGATATGCTTTCCAGCCACGGCCCGACTTTGGCAGGCGTTTCACTGTGCGTGGTTGGGGGAGGGCGAGGCTGGCGGAGCAGCGGTCTTGACCACCACGCTCTCACCCTCTTCCAGCGAATCCGGCGGGTTGATGACGACGGCATCCTGCAGCGTGAGCCCCTCGAGTACCTCTACGCTGGAACCAAAATCCCTGCCGATGGTGAGCCGATGGAGACTGATGCGGTTGTCAGAGCCTACGACCGCCGCCATCGTCCCCTGCGGCCGGAACAGCAGCGCATTGATGGGCAGGCTGAGCCGTTTTCCCGCAGGCTCCGCCGCAAAGTGCAGCTCGGCATAAGCTCCCGGCATCAGCGCCCCGGATGGATTGGGCACATCGACTTCAGTGAGCAGGGTACGGGTCGTCGGGTCGATGGCGTCGGCGGTGCGCACTACTTGCCCGCAGTAAGTTTGGCCGGGCGATTCGGTGAGTTGCAGGCAAGCCTTCTGGCCCCGGCGAATAGAAGCGCTGTAGGTCTGGGGCACAGAAACGTAAACGCGAAGGGGATCGGTCTGGGCCAGATCGAACATTTCCTTGCCGCTGGCGCTGCTGCCGGCATTGATCAGGTAGCCAATATCGACATTGCGACGCGTCACGACACCGGCAAACGGCGCATATACGTGTTTGAAAGACTCCAACTCCGCGAGCCGCCTCACGTTGGCTTCGGCGGATTGCACCGCCGCCTGCTTGGCAGCGTTGTCCCCCACGGCATTGTCCACTTCCTGCTTGGAAACCGAATCGGTCTTGATCAGGTCCTGATAACGCGTAGCCGTAATGGCCGCCAGTTGGGCATTCGCTTTGGCGGTGGCCAGATCGGCGCGCGCCTGAACCAACTGCTGATCCACTTCCGGCGTGTCAATTTCGGCGAGCAGTTCGCCTTTCTTGACCCGGCTGCCGATGTCCTTGTACCAAGCCTTCAGGTAGCCGTTGGTGCGGGCATAAATGGGCGATTGGACATAGGCTTCAATGGTGGCGGGCAGCACGAGTTGCGATTCTCCGGCGACGGCGGTGGCATGGATCAACGAGACGTAAGGGACGGCCATGGCTTCCGTCTGCTTGGCCAATACCCGGCGCTCGGCACGGCGCTGCGCGATGCTGAGGAGAGCAATAGCTAGCAGGATGAAGGCCGTCGCCACCAGCACTCCGACCGCGCGCCGGGTTCGATGCTGCTGGCTCGTCGCCTGCTGGTGCTGCTCGTCTTTAAGCATCGGGTTCATGAGCGCTCTTCAGTAATTATCTCCCTCCGTCAAATCGGCGGCTCCTCCGGCGGCGAGCCGGGTTCCCGGGATGTGGCTCCGATGGACCAGGGAGAACACGCAAGGCACAAAAAACAGGGTGGCAAAGGTGGCGACCAGCAAGCCGCCAATTACGGCGCGACCCAGGGGCGCGTTCTGTTCCCCGCCTTCGCCCATGCCCAGCGCCATGGGCAACATGCCGATGATCATGGCCAGAGCTGTCATCAGCACCGGACGGATACGAATATATCCCGCTTCCAATGCCGCTGCCGTTGAATTCAAGCCTTCACGCATGCGTTCGCGGGCGAACGATACCAGCAGAATACTATTGGCCGTGGCTACGCCCATACACATGATGGTGCCGGTCAGCGAAGGCACGCTCAGCGTGGTGTGCGTCACCAGCAACATCCAAAGGATTCCCGCCAACGCACCGGGCAGGGCGGTAATGATGATGAAGGGGTCCAGCCAGGACTGAAAGTTAACCACGATCAGCAGGTACACCAGCACAATCGCGACCAGCACGCCCGCCGCCAGCCCGACAAAGGATGACGCCATGGTATCGACCTGGCCACGCACCACCAACTGGGTTCCGCGCGGCAGCCGGCGGCGCGCGTCCTTAAGGATATTCTGCACATCGCCGGCCACCCCACCCAAATCGCGGCGCTCGACCGAAGCATAAACGTCAACCATGGGCTGGGCGTCGTAATGAGACACCACGACCGGCTCCGATTGCAGGCTGGTACGCACCAGATTGCCCAGCACCTGAGGCTCGTTGGCATTCGGCGATCGCACGGGAATGTTTTCCAGCGCCTGCATGGAGTCAACCTTGTACTGCGGCACCTGCACCGCCACGTTGTATTCAATGCCGGTAGCGGGATTGACCCAGAAGGAGGGAGCGGTCTGAAAACTCGAACTTAGTGTTAGAAGCAGGCTCTGCGCCACGTCCGCCTGCGACAACCCCACGGACTGAGCCCGGGTGCGGTTCACATTCAGAAACAGCGTGGGCTCGGAGAACAATTGGTGCACGTGAACGTCCACGGCGCCGGGCACATGCTGGATGCGACTGGAAATCTGCTGCGCTAGCGCGTAGTTAGCGCGCCGGTTGGGGCCAATCAGCTGGACGTCAATGGGCGCCGGCACGCCGAAATTCAGAATCTGGCTGACGATGTCGGCGGGCTGAAAGAAGAACTGGGTTCCGGGGAACTTCTCCGCCAGGCGGACGCGTAGCTCGTCAATGTAGTGCACGGTGGGTAACTTGTGCCCCGGCTTCAGCGATATGAGGATTTCCGCGTCGGAGGTGCCAATGGTGCCGGCGTTGCTGTAGGACATGTTGATCGCGCTATAAGGCAGGCCGACGTTGTCCAGAACGTTGGCCAGTTCCTCCGGGGGGATCACGCGGCGGATCAGGTTATCCACCTGATCACATTCGCGCGCCGTTTCCTCTACGCGCTGCGCCACCGGTCCGCGTAGGTGAAGCCGTATAAGGCCGGCATCCACGCTGGGGAAAAAATCGCGGCCAACGATGAAAATAATAGGAACCGACGCCAGGCAGAATCCCAAAAACACCAGGATGAAGGCGCGCGCGTGGCCAAGCGTGAACTGCAGCCAGCTGCGGTAGGCGGTCCGCATGCGATCGAAACCGTGGGCAAAATGCCGCTGCAGGCGGGAGAAAATGTCGTTGCCGGTGGCGTGCTCTTCCCCGTGATGGTGCCGCAGCAGGTACATCGCCAGCGTGGGAACCAGCGTGCGGGACAGCAAATACGAGGCCAGCATGGCGAAGACAACCGCCTCCGCCAGCGGTACAAACAGGAACTTGGCCACGCCGGTAAGGAAAAACATGGGTACGAACACGATGCAGATGCAGAGCGTGGAAACAAAGGCCGGCACCGCGATCTGCTGGGCGCCGTCGAGAATGGCGCGCACTGTTTCCTTGCCCTGCGCCAGGTTGCGATTGATGTTCTCAATTTCCAC
>DATGIY010000486.1:0-4545 GCA_035295475.1 Terriglobales bacterium | reverse complement strand
TGAAGCGGCCGCGCCCGCCAAAAACCATCATCGGGCCCACACCGTTGCCGCGGGGACCAGCCGCTGCTGCAGCACCTGGCCTGGCCCCACCGCCAGGTCCTTCCTGCCCCCCGGGACCCACGGCATTGGGATTCAATCCGTTGCTGTTGGCCCGCTGCTCGCGCCATTCCCGGACGCGCTGCTCCATATCCGCCGTGCTCAGGCCGGAAAATTGATTGTTCACAGTATTGCCGGAAACGGCCACCGATTCGGTAGCTCCGTTCGGGGCCAGGCCTGGCACAGGCATCCCTTGCGGCACGACTTGGTCCCCGGGTCCGTTTCCTCCTTCATCTCCGTTCGCAGCGAGCATGGCTTGCATGCCGCCCATCCCGGGGCTGGCGACGCCGCCCTGCCCTGCCAATCGGCCCAGGGTTCGCTTCTGGTTGATGCGCGACTGCAAAATCAGATCGAAATCCAATTGCACCTGCAGAACCGAGCTGTTGATCACGGCCTCGCGATTCGCGGCGGCAAATGCGGTCATCTGCACCTGCACGTTGTAGTCACCCGGCGGCAGGTGGAGCACGTAGCTGCCATCCACATTGCTGCTGGTTAGGACGCGTTTACCCGAGTCGCTATCGACAGCGGAAATCGTGGCTCCTGGAACCGCCATGTTGCCCGATCGCACTGTTCCCAGGATCTGCCCAACTAGCTGCTTTTGCGCCACCGGAGCTTTCGCTGCATTCTGCGCATAGCCCGGCACAGCGGCAGCAAACACGAGAGCCACCCAGGCGACCGCCACGATCGGCTCACTGCAGCGCCGATCGCGACTTATGGAACAAGATCTTTTAGTGGCTGATTCCATCTCAGGCAATCAAACCGCGGAACTCGTTTAAGGCAATGGTTGTTTGAGTGAATCGCTTTGTCTTCTTACCATCTATCACGGAAGTCGGGGTACCCTCGTAAAAAGTAGGTAAGCGAACGTAAAGTTTTGTAAACAGCGTCTTACACTTCTTTACAGCATTGCACTTCTCCCTGTTATACAAAGAGTAGATAAGCCTCAGCCCAGGCGTGACGGCCGACACGCCTGCGCCAGAAGGCGCGCCACGCGCCGGTTTTAAGCCTCTGGCCAACTTGTACTCGCGATTCGTGTTTGAATATTTCAAATGGCAGTGAAGCCGCTGTTATCGCAACCCGCCCCTGCTGCACCGGAAGAAGCCGCGGCTGGGTCCTCGCAGGCTCTGTACCGTGCCTACGTAAATCCCCAATGGGTTAAGCTGCTGAACGTTCTGCAGATGAACCGAGAGTACACGCGCTGCAGTGGGGCGGAACTGTTCACTGCGGACGGCCGGCGCATCCTCGATTTTCTTTCCGGCTATTGCGTTCACAACACCGGTCACAATCACCCCCAAATCGTTGCCGCTCTTCAGGAAGAGCTGGCACGTAGTGGCGCAGGAATGTTGCAAAGCCACGTTCCAGATCTGGCCGGCCAATTAGCGGAAGAATTGTGTACCCGCGCCGGCGATCATCTGCGCAAGGCATTTTTCTGCAGCTCCGGCAGCGAAGGCGTGGAAACGGTTATCAAGTTCGCTCGCGCGCACACCGGTCGCTCCGGCCTGCTCTATGCCCGCGGCGCTTTTCACGGCCTGACCTGCGGCGCGCTTTCGCTGATGGGTAATCCTTTCTGGCGGGAAGGATTCGGCCCCTTGCTGCCCGGGGCGGAGGAAATTCCTTTCGGGAATGTTTCCGCGCTGGAGGAAAAACTGGCTGGACGCCGTTTTGCAGCACTTGTCCTCGAGCCCGTCCAAGCAGAAGCCGGCATCTGCATTCCCAGTCGCGAATATCTGATCTCGGCACAGGCACTCTGCCGCAAATACGGCACCGTTTTCGCTCTTGACGAAGTGCAAACCGGACTCGGGCGCACCGGCAAATTCCTGGCGGCTCACCACTTCGGCGTACAACCGGACATGGTAATTCTGGCCAAGGCGCTCAGCGGCGGCCTGGTGCCCAGCGGCGCCGTGCTGATGACCGACGCTATTTTCGCCTCGGTCTACGATTCCCTGCAGCGCGCCATCGTACATACTTCCACCTTCAGTGAAAACGCGCTGGCCATGCGCGCCGGTTTGGCCACACTGCAAGTGCTCGACCGGGAACAACTTGCCCTGCGCGCATTGGTAATGGGCGAGTACCTGCGCCGCCGCCTGCGCGAGGTCCTCTCTGGCTATGAGATGGTGAAAGAAATACGTGGCCTGGGACTGCTCTCGGGCATCGAATTCACAGCTCCGCGGCAGATGCGCTTGCGAGTCGCATTCGAAGCATTTCGTAAGATTCACGGCGGACTGTTTGGACAGATGCTGGTAATGCGCTTGTTCACCGACAAACAGATTCTTACCCAGATCTGCGGCAATAACTTCCTGGTGCTGAAGGTCGCACCGCCGCTGCTTGTCACTGAGCCGCAAGCGGATGAGTTCGTCGCCGCGGTCCGCGACGTGGTTGAGACCGTGCACTCTTCCGGCGCATTCTGGTCTGACGCGCTGGGTTTGGCGCGGCGGGCTTTGGGAGCATGAGAACGATGCGGCGACACGCGGCAATCCTCGCGATTCTAACCGCCTTTTTCTGTTTGCTGGGTGCACCCCCGTCGCAGGCTGCCGGCCTGAGTTCGCCCTCGCTTCTCGACTCCGGCTATCGCGACATGTACAACCTGCAGTTTAGCGATGCGCACCAGGCGTTTAGCCAATGGGAACTGCAGCATCCCCAGGATCCCATGGGCCCGGCTTCGGATGCGGCGGCTTACCTTTTTTCCGAGTTCAACCGCCTGCACGTGCTCGAATTCGAGCTGTTTACGGACGATCAAAAGTTCGCCAAGCAGAGCAAGTTGCCGCCCGATCCCCAGGTGAAGCAGGCGTTTGAGAATTGCCTGGCAAGCGCCAAACAACTGTCTGATGCCGCCTTGCAGCGCAATCCACATGATGCCAATGCCCAATTCGCCAACATCCTCGTGCAGGGTCTGCGCGGCGATTACCTCGCCCTTATCGAAAAGCGCTACCTGGCCGGATTGAACTATATGAAACGCGGACGGGTGATGGCGGAGCAACTGGTGGCCGCTGACCCCGGGTATTACGACGCGTACCTGGCGGTAGGCGTAGAAAATTACCTGCTGAGCCTGAAGCCCGCGCCGGTGCGCTGGCTGTTGCGCATTGACGGAGCGGAAACCGACAAGGCCTCGGGCCTGCAAAAATTGCAGCTCGTCGCACAGAAGGGCCACTACATGCTTCCTTACGCCCGTCTGTTGCTGGCCGTGGCTGCCCTGCGCGACAACCATCGCGAGCAGGCGCGCGCCTTGCTTGCCGGCCTGAGCCAGGAGTTCCCCAGAAATCACCTTTACGCCGAGGAACTGGCGCAACTGCAGAAACCGGTCCGATGAAGAGCTGCTATACACCTACGCCAGGAACATCGATGAATTCGAGACTCTTATCCGCTGCCGGTCTTAAACCGTTAAGATTCCTGTTGACTTTGAATCTTAATCACTTAAGATGTGGAACCAGATGTTTTTCTCTAGTCCCGGCAGCGGGCCACACCACAAGGGGGCCGAGTCATGACCGCCAAGCGCAATCGGGTTCTGCCCACGCGCGCGGAACTGCGCATTCTGCAGGTCTTGTGGCAGCTCGGACAGGCTACAGTAGAGGAGGTGGTCACCCATTCCGACTCCTCGCCCAAACCCAATTACAAAACCATCCAGACGCTGTTGCGCATCATGGAGCAGAAAGGGCTGGTCCGGCACGCTACTCGCGGGCGGGTGTTTGTTTTCGAGCCTCGAGTCACGCGCGAAGAGGTGGATCAACTTTCGGTGCGCACCTTGCTGGAGCAGAACTTCGGCGGCTCCCCCGCCGAGTTGCTGGTAAACCTGCTGGAGGCTGGCCCAGTGGAAGAATCCGAACTCGCCGAACTGGAAACTCTCATCAAAAACTATCGTTTACAACGGCGGGATTCCTCCAGCTAAGAGCGGCGATGCGAGCGCCCAGGAGCGGAGTTCGCCATGTCTGATTCCTTTCTTCATTTCGCCGGTTTTTTCGCCAGCTACTTCTTGCGCGTGGCTGCGGGCTATGGCATTTGCTGGCTGCTAAGCCGTTTGTCGCCGAGCCCACGCCGCCGGTTTCTGGTCTGGCTGTGCTTCCTGCTGGGGGCCGCGGGTTATTGGTTTATCGCGCTGGTACCTGCTCCGGTTCATGTGTCGCTCACCGCGGCTGTGCAGCGCCTTCCTGTGCATGACGGCAGTATCGACGGTTACACTCTGTCCCTGCCCCTGGCCTGGGCCCCGGCTCTTGCGGTCATCGCTCGGTTGATGGTTGGGTTTTACCTGCTCGGAATCTCGTTCTTCGTCGGGCGCATGCTGTGGCAGCACCTGAGTCTGCGCCGCGCTCTGCGCCAGGCGGCGGAGCCATCGCGCGATCTGCGCCTGTTATTTGATCAGATGTGCCGCGGTTTTGGCGTGCGCCGCTGTGAGTTGCTGATCCTGCCGCAACTCAGTTCGCCGGCCACCGCGGGTTGGGTACGGCCACGCATCCTGCT
>DATGIY010000485.1:0-2815 GCA_035295475.1 Terriglobales bacterium | reverse complement strand
GGAAGGGCTGCCGCACCTGCAAGCAGAGCGGCTGGATCGAACTACTGGGCTGCGGCATGGTGGATCCCAACGTCTTTGAGTTTGTGCGTGACCACGGCTATGACCCGGCCAGGATCAGCGGCTTCGCCTTCGGCATGGGCGCCGACCGCGTAGCCATGCTGCGCTACGGGATTGATGATATTCAGCTGCTGTTCCAGGGCGACGTGCGGTTTCTGGAGCAGTTCGCTTAAAACCAGATGCCACCGCCGAGACGCAAAGGACGCAGAGAAAGAATTGACGATTTTCGATTGCGGATTGACGATTTAATCCGGCTTAGCTCACGACTGTAATGTTCAATCTGAAATCAATAAGGGGCAGCTCTCGGCGTACTCGGCGTCTCGGCGGTGGATTTTGATTTTGCTAGAAGCCAGGAACTAGAAGCTAACAGCTGCATGAAAATCTCTCCCACATGGGTGCGCGAGTTCGTTGACCTCAAAGTTGACGACCGCAAGCTGGCCGAGGATCTCACCCTGACCGGCACGGCGGTGGAGTCCGTGGGCGCGGATGGCGTCTTCGAGATGGAGATCACCACCAACCGCCCCGACTGCATGAATCACTACGGCGTGGCAAGGGAGTGCTCGGCGGTCTACGACGCGCCGCTCCGGGCAATCCAGCCGCAGCTACCCAAGGCGCAGGGAAAGGCAAACTTCGCCATTGAGATTGAGGATTCCGGGGGTTGCGCCCGGTACACGGCGCGCATCGTGCGCGGAGTAAAGATTACCGCTTCGCCTGCACGAATCGCCGAGCGACTGGCCAGCGTGGAGCAGCGCGCCATCAACAACGTGGCCGACGCTTCCAACTACACGCTGTGGGAGATGGGCCATCCCACGCACGCTTTCGATCTTGACCTGCTGCAGGGCGGGAAGATTGTGGTGCGGCGAGCGCGCGCCGGCGAGACGCTGAAGACGTTGGATGGCGTGGACCGCAAGCTTTCCCCGGAAGACCTGGTCATTGCCGACGCCAACCGTCCGGTGGCACTGGCCGGCGTGATGGGCGGCTTTGACACCATGATCACGGAGCGCACCCAGAACGTGCTGATCGAGTCGGCGTGGTTCGATCCCGTGGCCATTCGCAAAAGTTCGCGGCGGCACGGGCTGCACACCGACGCGTCGCACCGCTTCGAACGCGGCGCGGACTTTGCCGCTACTTCCCTGGCCTGCGCGCGCGTAGCCCAACTCATTCTGGAATCAACCGGGGGACAACTGGAGGGCGAAGAAATTGACGTGGTTGCCCGCCGGATTACGCGCGCTCCCGTGGGGCTCAGCCGCCGTGAGGCGCTGCGCATTCTGGGCGAAGACATCGAGCAGGGGGAAATCGAGCGCATCCTGCGGCGGCTGGGATTCGGGTTGACCCCGGGGCAAGCGACCGTCGCCAGCGGCAGCCGGAGCCTGCCTCTGGGCGTCGGGGGAGCGCGGGCCGCGGTGGCGGAAGAACCGGGCTCCTACACTATTGAAATTCCCAGCTGGCGACTGGATGTGGAACGCGAGATTGATGTCATCGAAGAGATCGCCCGCATCCATGGCTATAACCGCTTTGCCAACACGCTGCCGGCATTCTCCGGCTCGGTGGTGGAGCACACCGATGCGGCCAAAGATGCCAAACTGCAGTCGCGGGCGCTGGCCCTGGGATACAACCAGGCGATTACATTGACTTTCATTTCGCAGGAAAGCGCGCGGCAATTTTCGTCTGCTGCGGCGGTCGAACTGGAGAATCCGATCAGCGAAGAAGCGCGATATCTGCGCAATTCCATGCTGCCCGGCATGCTGGAAATGCTGGCCTGGAACCTGAATCGCGGCAACGACGATGTGCGCCTGTTCGAGATGGGCGATGTGTTCGAAGCGGCGGGCGGGAAGGTGGAAGAGTACAAGCAGATGTGTCTGGGCGCCACGGGCAATACCGCGCCAGCCAACCCGCAGCGCAAAAGCGAGGCTTACTCCTTCTTCGATATAAAGGGCGACGTGGAAACCCTGCTGTCCGGTTTCGAGTACCAGTCGCTCTATTACGATGCGCACTCCGCCGACTACTTTCATCCGGGACGCTCCGCGCGAGCGGTGATGGACGGCGCGACGGTGGCGCGCTTCGGCCAGCTTCATCCCGAAATCGCCGCCGCCCGGAAGCTGCGCCAGGATGTATATCTGGCGGAGATCTACCTGCACCGGCTGTATCAGCACGCCTTGCGGGAGGTGCGCTACCGGCCTCTGCCGCGCTATCCCGCGGTGGAGCGGGATTTCTCGTTCATCTTTGAAGACCGGACTACCTACGACCTAATTCGAGGCGCGGTGGAAGCGCTGCGCATAAGCGAACTGCGCCGCTTCATTCCCGCGGAAATCTTCCGCGGCGGGGCCATTCCCGCGGGCCGTTATTCCCTGCTGCTGCGCGCCACCTTCCAGTCGGATGAGCGCACCCTGCGCGACGACGAGGTGGCATTGTGGTCCAGCCAAATCATTCAGGCTCTGCAGGCGCTAGGCGGGACGTTGAGAGCGTAAATGCGGTTGGCAGGTGCCAGTACTCGGTACTCGCTACTTCTCCATAGTTTCCACAGCCAACTGGGGTATACTGCCCGCAACCCAGGTAACCCAAAATAATCTTCAAGGATGAGTTTCACTCATGTCTGCAAAGGCGTTGTCTGCCGAGGTTCCTACCGACGAATTTAGCGTGCTGGAAGACAAGGTCTATCGCACTATTGAGCTGTACAAGAGCGCGCGTGAGGCCAAGTCGTTGGCGGAACGTGATATTCAGCGTCTCCGTCAACAACTGGAAGAGCGTGAAGAAGAGG
>DATGIY010000484.1:0-2977 GCA_035295475.1 Terriglobales bacterium | reverse complement strand
GCGGCACTACGAAAACTTCAACCGGAGCGGGAAGTTCGTAGGTGGAGGGAGTTGGGGAAAGGGGATCGGACATCAGCGCTCAAAAGATTGTATCAAGGATGGGGTCGGACTGGCCCGCGGATGGATTGAAACAAAGCACTTAGCAAATCAGCCAGCCACGACTCGTGTCGATCAGCAAAAAGCCCTCCACGGGCTAAATGCTAATTGCTAACTGCCAAGAGCTTTTTTTCAGTCAATCGACTGCAGTTCTTTGCCGGGCTTGAAGCGCACGGCTTTGCCGGGGGGGATGCTGACTTCGGCGCCAGTGCGCGGGTTGCGTCCGATGCCGGTCTTGCGCGGGCGCACGTTGAACACGCCAAATCCACGCAGTTCAATGCGATCGCTTTTGGCCAGCGCCTTTTTCATGCTCTCGAAGACAGTTTCCACCGCCAATTCGGCCTTGGTTTTGGTGATGCCGGTCTTATTGACCACTTCATTGATGATGTCGAGTTTAATCACTAGTGACTCCGCTGAGCGAAAAAGGTGGCTAAACTGCAGATACTAAAGATCATGAGCGCTAATGTCAACGCTGCATTTGGGTTATGGGGATGACCGCGGGGGTGCCTACAGCAGCATGCCGGCGATAGAGGCGGACATCATGTTGGCCATGGTGCCGGCCAGCATGGCGCGCAAGCCCAGCCGCGCCAGTTCGCCTTTCTTATTCGGCGCCAGCGCTCCGATACCCCCGATCTGAATACCAATGGAGCTGAAGTTGGCAAAGCCGGTGAGAGCGAAGGTAGCAATGGTGAACGAGCGCTGCGCCAGCACCGCCTTTTGCGGTCCCAGCAGGGAGAAGGCCACCAGTTCATTCATCACCATGCGCGTGCCCAGCAGGTTGCCGACCGCCATGCAATCCTTCCAGGGAACCCCGATCAGCCAGGCGATGGGCGCGAAGATGGTGCCAAAAATGGTTTGCAGGCTTTGCGGAAAATGGGTGAATCCCACGTGGGCCAGCCCATTGTGGATTCCGCCCAGAATGCCATTGCTGAGCGCAATCAGCGCCAGGAAGGAAATCAGCATGGCGGCCACGTTGAGGGCCAGATACAGACCATCGGTGGTGCCGCGAGCGATGGCGCCAATCGCGTTCTCGCTTTTGTCTTCCATTTCGGCGAGTTCGACCTTGCCGGCGGTAAGCGGCTTCTCGGTTTCCGGAACCAGCATTTTAGAAATCAGGATAGTTCCCGGCGCGGTCATGATCACGGCGCTTAGCAAGGCTTTGGCGTCGATACCGAACATGATGTAGGCGGCCATAATGCCGCCGGACACATGGGCCATGCCGCTGGTCATGATGGTCATGAGCTCGGAGCGGGTCACGTCCGGCAGGTAGGGGCGAATGGTCAGGGGCGCTTCGGTTTGCCCCATGAAGATACTCGCCGCTACATTGAGCGACTCCGCGCCGCTGGCCCCCATGAAGCGGGTCATTACCCGCGCCGCCTGGCGGATGATGAACTGCATGATGCCGAAGTGGTAAAGCACGGCAAAAAAAGCGGCGATAAAGATGATGGTCGGCAGCACCTGAAACGCGAAGTACAGGCCCAAATGAGAGCCTTTCTTGCCCAGTTCTCCAAAAACAAATTCCGAGCCGGCAAAAGAATAGGAGAGCAGCCTGGTGACATAATCGCCGATCACCTGGAAGACTTTTCTCCCCACCTCCCAGCGCAGGACCAGCACAGCAAAGGCGAATTGCAGACCCAGCCCCCAGCCCACGGTCTTGAAGCGGATGGCTCGCCGGTTAGTGGAAAAGATAAAGGCCAGGAGCAGCATGGTCAGCAGCCCCAGGATGCCGGTGAAACGACCCATCTCAGCTACCCTCGTTTTCTGTTCCGCAAATCAAGCCATGAACCAGCGGTGGCACGGAAGAAGGACTCTGGTCGGCAATCTGATAACCAGCTTCGATGATTCGCCGAGCCGCCGTCACGCGCGTTTCAGAATTGTAATGAATGGTGCACAGCGGCTCGCCCCGGGCCACTCGCTCGCCCACCTTCTTGTGCAAGACCAGTCCGACTGCGGGATCGATGCTGTCTTCCTTCTTTTCCCGTCCTCCGCCGAGCATCATGCTGGCGACGCCAATCTGCTCGCATTGGATCGCGATTATGAAACCCTCGCGCGGGCTGAGGACCTCCGCTTTGTGCCGCGCCTGTGGCAAGCGCGCGAGATCGTCTAACACCTGCTCATCCCCGCCCTGCAGCTTCACCATTTCGCGGAATTTCTCGAGGCCGCGGCCGGAAGCTATGAGGTTAGCCGCCAGCTTGCTGCCTTCGTCTTTGCTTTTTGTCCGGCCACCCAGCAGGAACATCCAGCCGCACAGCTCCAGGCAGAGCTGGCGCAGATCGTCGGGACCGACGCCGCGCAGGACCTCCACGCACTCTTCCACCTCGAGCGCGTTGCCCACTTTGCGCCCCAGGGGCTGATCCATGTCAGTGAGCAGGGCCACCACTTTCTTGCCCATGCGCTGCCCGGTTTCGACCATGAGTTCGGCCAGGAAGGCCGCGTCTTCCTGGTTTTTCATGAAAGCGCCGCCGCCGGTTTTGACGTCGAGCACCAGCCCGTCAATGCCTTCCGCCAGCTTTTTGCTCATGATGGAAGCACAAATCAGGTACGGACTCTCCACCGTGGCGGTCACGTCGCGCAGCGCGTAGAGCTTCTTGTCGGCGGGCGCGATTTCGGCGGTCTGCCCGATCATGGCGCAACCGCATTGGCGGAGCACGCGCAGGAAGTCCGGCAGGGCCAGGTTCACGTTGAAGCCGGGGATGGCTTCCAGCTTGTCCAAGGTGCCGCCGGTGTGGCCCAGGCCGCGACCGCTGATCATGGGAACCAGAAGGCCGCCGGCCGCCGCTACCGGCGCCAGCACCAGCGAAGTCTTATCGCCGACGCCCCCGGTGGAGTGCTTGTCCACCTTGACGCCAGGCAGGGAAGAAAGGTCCAGCACCTCGCCCGA
>DATGIY010000483.1:0-2156 GCA_035295475.1 Terriglobales bacterium | reverse complement strand
GGCGCTGGCGCGCGCGCGGCTGATTGTGGCGCACCGGGGCACCAGCGGTGGATTCGCTTTGGCTGCCCCGGCGGAACAGATTTCGGTATTGCGCGTCGTGGAGGCGATCGAAGGCCCCATCGCTTTGAATGTTTGCATGGCGCATGGCTCGGGCTGCGGACGCCAGAGTTGGTGTCCGGCGCACCTGGTTTGGAGCGAAGCTCAGGCCGCGCTTACCCAGGTTCTGCGAAACGCTTCGGTAGGCCGGTTAGCAGCGCAGGCGCCGCGGGGCGACCAGCAGGACAAGGTGATTTACCCATGGAACTGACCTGGCTGGCCATCGCCGCCAGTCTCATGATGGGCCTGGGCGCCGCGGCCGTGTTCGTTTTTGCCGTGAAGAAGGATTATTTTCGAGACCTGGAAGACTCGAAGTACCAGGTCTTTTGGTCCGATTTGGAAGAGTTGGTGGATACACCGAAGGAGAAAGTAGATGGCGGTGGCTCATAAAGGCCCTGCAGAATCCGCGCCAGCGGACGGCTTCAAAGGAGAAATCATGAACCGGCGCCGCATGCTGGGCTGGTTTACGGGTTTCGGTTTGTTCGGATCGGCGGTGCTGAGCGCCTTTTCGAATTTCGTTTTTATTAAACCGCGCGCGACCTACGGACAGCCGGCGCGCTTTGGAATCGGCCGGCCGGAAGACTTTCCGCCCGGCACCCGCATCTCGATGGATCCGCGGCGCGTCTGCATTGTGCGCGACGGCAACAAACTGGCCGCTATTTCGACCACTTGCACGCATCTGGGTTGCATCGTGGGCGTTTCCGATACGGGCTTTGCGTGCCCCTGTCATGGCTCGCGCTACGACCAGGACGGCAACGTCACCGGCGGACCCGCGCCGAAAGCGTTGCCCTGGTACAAGATCAGCCTGGCCCCCAACGGTGAATTGGAAGTCGATAAAGGGGCGGAAGTCACGCCCGGCACTTACCTGGAAGTATGAGCGAGACTACAAAAGAACCCGGACTCTGGACCGCCGTGCGGGAGTTTCCCGCGAATGTCTGGGGTTCCATTTTTCGCAACCCGCTGCCTTCGAATGATCTGGAGCGGGCCTCCACCAGCTTTACGAATTTCTTCCTGCACATCCATCCGGTCAAGGTTCACAAGCATACGCTGCGCCCGCTTTACACCATCGGCCTGGGCCTGATGTCGTTTTTCCTCTTCCTGATCCTGGTCGTGACCGGCGTACTGTTGATGTTCTATTACGTGCCGTCCACCACCCAGGCGTACGACCGCATGCTGGACCTGCGCGGCACGGTGGCTTTCGGCATTTTTCTGCGCAACATGCATCGCTGGTCCGCGCACGGAATGGTGGCGATCGTCTTCTTGCACATGTGCCGAGTCTTCCTGACCGGCTCCTATAAGAAGCCGCGGGAATTCAACTGGGTGCTGGGTGTCGGCCTGCTGCTGGTCACTTTATTCCTGAGTTTCACCGGCTACCTGCTGCCATGGGATCAACTGGCGTTCTGGGCCATCACCGTAGGCACCTCCATCGCTGGTTACGCGCCGCTGGTGGGCAAGCAGATTCAATATCTTCTGCTGGGCGACACCACGGTGGGACAGGAAGCTCTGCTGCGCTTTTACGTGTTGCACGTGGCCGTGCTGCCGCTGTTGCTCACGCTTCTGATCGCCATTCACTTCTGGCGGATCCGCAAAGATGGGGGATTGTCGCGCCCGGAGGAGCCTGCCCCCGCGCAGGCTGTGACGATGACGGTCACGGCGGTGGCAACCCCCGCCAAAGCCGCCCGAAAATCCGAAAGCGGCAAACGTGTTTACGGCCTGCAAGGTTTCGTGCGCGGACCGTTCACCAAAGTCGGCAATGTGCCGGACCACTCGGTGTTCAGTTGGCCCAATCTTTTGATCGCGGAGTTGTTCGTCTTTGTTCTGACGGTGGCCGCCATCCTGGTCGTCTCGCTGCTTTTCAACGCTCCGCTGGAACAGCCGGTCAACGTAATGCACCCGCCCAATCCCGCCAAGGCGCCCTGGTATTTTCTCGGCCTGCAGGAGATGGTCAGTTACTCGGCCTTCTGGGGTGGCGTCGGGGTGCCCACGGTCTTCGTTCTCCTTCTGCTTCTCACTCCCTATCTTGACCGCAATCCCGGCGGGACCGGCCAGTGGTTCGCGCG
>DATGIY010000482.1:0-6624 GCA_035295475.1 Terriglobales bacterium | reverse complement strand
CGCCGAAGCTGGTGCCCTGGCGCGCCGCTTGGATGACCGCCTCCACCACCTCCGGTGCGGCGTGCCCCAGGATCAGCGGCCCCCAGGAGCCCAGGTACTCGATGTACTCGTTGCCATCCGCGTCCCAGATGCGCGAGCCTTCGCCGCGCGTGATGAACGGCGGCTGGCCGCCCACCGCGCCAAAGGCGCGCACCGGCGAATCCACTCCGCCCGGAATCACCGCCTCCGCGCGCTTCTGCAGCTTGCGCGACTGCTCCGTCTTGCGCCCCATCGCTCCCCTCCCCAGCCATTTACTATATCAACCCGGAGTCACTCACAACTGTGGCGCTGATCACGCCGGGGCTGGCGGAGGCTTGCAGCGGACGCCGACACCGGGGCTTCAACTCAGATAAGAGCGCACAATGGAAATCAGCTCCTCCGCGGCCTGCATTCGCTCTGAACTGGCTCTTTCCTTGGGATTGACCACGTGGTAGCGAATATGCCCTTCCAGCACCTCCGCCATCAGCCCGTTCATGGCGCCACGGGCGGAAGTGATGAGCTGCATCACCTCGGAGCAGTCTTGCTCGCCGGCAATGGCTCGTTCCAAGGCTTCCATCTGTCCGCGGATGCGCCGCACTCGTTGAATCAGTTTTTCCTGGTCTTGGAGAATGTGGGCCATAGATTTTTCCTTGACATACTATACCCCCCTAGACTATACATTTGCCAGTGAGCGGTCGGTCTTATCGTCCTGGTTTTGCGCAGGTGACAAAAAACTGGATGCGGTGGACCGTGGGCTTGAAAACCGCAATCTAAAGACCTGGGGAACCTGCAGCTGCATGTTTCGCATGTTCCCCTGAGCAGCACGGATCCTCGGTCAGCGAGGCTCCCGCGTAACACACAGGCCACTGCCCGACGGCTTCGAAAGAAGCTCGCGGTACGGGTAGAACAGGAACTCCCGGATTAAGGGTTTTCCTAAGGTGGCTGAGGCAGAGACCTCTGACGGTGCGCGGTGCTAAAGCTTGAACCAGCGGGGAAAGAAGATGGACTTCTGCGTCTCCGTCGCGGCGACAGCCGCAGGGATGCTCACGATTCTCTTCTCTGCTGGGGAGACGGCTTATGTCTCCCATTCTCGTTTTTTCCCGCCATCGGCAGAAATCAAGATTCCAGGGAGATTTGGACGTTGGACGACAAAGCTCCGAGTCGTGCCATGACGGAATAGAAGAAGCCCTGTGACCCGATAGCCTCCCGCTTATCGCTTCACCTCCCCTTCTACCGCTTGGCTACAACAAGGAACGTTGTGGAGGTGGGGCTCGGCTCCAGCCGGAGCACTGCCCTCTTTCCACCACTCGTACTACCGGTCGGGGAAGCACTCCCCCCCGCCAACCACGAGTGCGGACCTCCGCGGTCGGGCGAAGCATGAGCGATCTCTACTCAATTCTAGTGGTGTTGGCTTTAGTGCCATTTGTGATCGCCGCTATTGCGGCGCTGATCGGTCGGCTCAGGAAGTGACATTTCAAAAACCGAGCGGCAACCCTGAAAGCTCCATAAGCGTGTCATGAATATTTTGGCCAGGCTCTATTACCGGTACAAGAAGTTCCTCAAGGTGATCAAGCTTTACCTGCTGATTGCCGGCCCCGGGATTATTGTCATGGTCGCTGACAATGATGCCGGCGGCATCACCACCTATACAGTCACGGGCGCCAAATACAGCTTCCATCTCATCTGGTTTTTGATCCTGCTCGGGCCGGTCGCCTACTACGTCCAGGAAATGACGGTGCGCTTGGGCGCGGTCACCAAGCGGGGACACGCCGAGGCCATCTTCCACTCCTTCGGCGCTTTCTGGGGTTGGTTCTCGCTGCTCGATCTCGTGCTGGTGGACTGGCTCACCATGATCACCGAGTTCGTCGGCATGACCGCGGCGCTGAGCATCTTCGGCGTCCCCGTCATTGTGACCGTGGTCATCAGCTGGATCATCATGGCCACCATGGTTCTCCAGGGGCGTTACTGGACCTGGGAGAAGCTGGCGCTGGTGTTCTGCGGGTTGAATCTCATTTACATTCCGGCGGCGCTGATGATCCACCCGCCAGCGGGCAGGATTCTGCACGGCAGCCTCATTCCCCAGCTTCCCCCCGGAGGATTCACCAATGAGCTGTTTTTCCTGCTCATGGCCAACATCGGCACCACCATCGCCCCCTGGATGGTCTTCTTCCAGCAGAGCGCGGTGGTGGACAAGGGCATGCAGGAAAAAGATATGCTGTGGGGAAAGCTGGACACCGCCTTTGGTTCGTTCCTGACCGTGGTGGTCGCCGCCGGCTGCGTGATTCTTACTGCCACCTTGTTGCCTGGGCAGGACATCAGCGATGCGGCTACGGCAGCCGCCCGTTTCATTGGTATCAACAAATACCTGGGGGCGTTCCTCGCGATCGGATTGTTCGATGCCGGCTTCCTGGGCGCCATTTGCATTTCACTGGCCAGTTCGTGGGCCTTTGGTGAGGTGTTCGGCTGGGCCCATTCGCTGAACAATAAATTGCGCGAGGCTCCGTGGTTCTACGCCTACTACTTCTTCGATCTGGCCCTGGCCGGCACCGTGGTGCTGATTCCTCGCGCCCCGCTGGTTCTGATCACGCTGTTTGTGCAGGTGATTGCGGTGACTTTGCTGCCCGCCGCTCTGGTCTTCCTCATCCTGCTGCTCAACGACGAGGAGACTATGGGCGCCTACAAGAACACCCGCTTTCAGAATTTTGCCAACGTCAGCATTGTGGCCATGATCATTGTGGTCTCCACCTTGTACGGAGTGAGCGCGCTATTTCCCAAGATGTTGCAGTGAGGTTTAGGTACAGGAGATAACCATGGGATTCATCAAGAACACAACCTTAGCCGTGCGGTCCATCAACCAGAAGTATGCCCGGCCGCACATGAAAATGACCCGCCGGGTCAGGTTCTCTCTCGGCCTGCTGCGGGGGTATCTGCTGTTTCTGGTGGCAATCATGGTCTACAAGTTTGTCGCCACCGTGCTCCAGGGTTAGAGAGGTGTTTTTATGAACCAGCTCAATACAAACCAGGTCAGAGCGCGGGCTGTTGACGAGCAGTCATTTTTTCTTACCGAGCTGATCGGCGCCCGTGCCTACTCGCGCAACCGCAAAATCGGCAAGCTCAAGGATGTCGTCGCGGTGGATCGGGGCAAGCTCGCCGAGGTCACACATTTTCAGATTGCGCGCCCTTTCGGGGAGCCATCTTTGCTCGTGCCCGTCGCCAAGGTGCGTTCCTTGAATCCACGCGAAATCGTAGTGGATATCGAGGAGCTGGGCAGCTATGCCCGTCCTTTGTCGTCCGACGAGGTCTTGCTGAAAGATTATCTGCTCGACAAGAAGGTTCTGGATATCGAAGAACGGGAGGTCGAAGTGGTGTATGACATCCGGTTGGTCCTGACCGGTGACCGGGTCTACGTCAGCGATGTGGACATCAGCCGCTACGGCCTGCTGCGGCGGCTGGGACTGAAGACCTTGTCCGGTCACCTTTACGGGCGCGCCGGCGATACCAAGAAGGCGCTCATCCCTTGGTCCTACATCGAGCCCCTGCCCGAGCAGCTCGGGGCCCTGCAGGGGAACGTGCGTCTGAGCGTCCTCAAGGAGAAGCTCGCCGACATTCATCCTGTGGACCTGGCCGACATGCTGGAGGAGCTCGATAGCGAGCAGCGGGTCACGCTGCTGGAGGACCTTGACACTGAGCGCGCGTCTGACACCTTGGAGGAAGTTGACCCCGCGGTGCAGCGGGACATCGTTTTTTCTTTGCGCAAAGAGCGCGTGGCTCAGCTCATCGGGGAGATGACGACGGGACAGGCCGCCGACATCCTGGCTGTCCTGCCCTCCGATCAGAAGAAAACCATTCTCGCGCTGCTGGAGCCGGCGCAAGTCGCAAAAATCGAAGAGATCCTGGAGAAACACGAAATCAACATCCTGAATTTCACCACCAGCAGGTTCATTAATTGCCGGCCCGATATGACCGTGAAACAGGCGCGCAGAAAATTCCGCGAGGCAGCGCGATCCATGGACGTGGTTATGTACTTCTACGTGGTGGAGGATACCGGCAAGCTCCTGGGCGTGATTGACATGAAGCAGTTATTCATGGCGGAAGACGAAGAGTTGTTGAAAGACCTGATGGTGGAGCGCGTGATCAGCCTCAATCCCCAGAGCACCATGAAACAGGCGGCCGATGCGTTCATTCGCTATGGCTTCCGCGCGCTTCCAGTCACCGATGAAAACGGGGTCATTCTCGGTGTTGTTCCTTATCGCGATGTCATGAACCTGAAACATCGCATGTTGGATTAGACCTTAAGATGTTAACGCGATTGCAAAGCGAGAAATTTGAAAACCAGAAAGCAAAACAAGAGATTCACCCGCAGGATTGTCGCTCCCATCCGTTGGACCGCTCGTGTGGCTCTGTGGCTCATTATCATCGCAGAGGGCATGCCGGCAGCGAATGCTCAAGAGGCGCCTCGGCCCGCACTTCTGCTGGCCCAGCAGAACACCCAGGTCATCCCTCCAAACGGCCCGGTGGACGCGCCTACCCCTTCTGCCGGTGAGCCCGATGCCGCGGGTGCCGACACCGCCGATCCCTCCACCGTTTTCCCTCATCCCGATAACACACGCTGGTACGTTGCCGGCCAGATCAACCTCATCAGCCAGGGGCATCCCGCTTTTCCTGCTGCCTACAGCGGGCCCAACAGCCTCCACGCCTATGGCGAGGAGGCCACTTCCCGCCTGCTCACGCTCTACACCGGAATCGAGCTGAACCAGAACGCGGAAGCCCTGTTCCAGGTGGAAAGCGCCTCCGGCCGCGGAATCAGCGACGCCCTGGGCCTCGCCGGCTTCACCAATCTTGACGTGGTGCGCAATCCCTTGCTCGGCGGCACCCCCTACCTCGCCCGCCTCATGTTTCACGCCATCGTTCCCCTGAGCGACGATAAGATCGAGTCGGAGCGTACGCCCCTCTCGCTCTTTACCCGCCTGCCGTCCCGCCGCCTGGAGTTTCGCATTGGCAAGTTCAGCATGGCCGACTTCTTCGATGTCAACGAAGCCGGCAGCGACAGCCACCTCCAGTTCCTGAACTGGACCGTGGACAACAACGGCGCCTACGATTACGCCGCCGACACTCGCGGCTACACCTGGGGCGCGCTCGCCGAGTACGACTCTCCCCGCTTTGCCTTGCGCTTTGCCGAAGCGCTCATGCCTACCGTGGCCAACGGCATCGACATGCAGTGGAACCTGCGCCGCGCCCACAGCGAAAACCTGGAAGTGGACTTGTTTCCTCAGTTGCTGGCCAACCGCCACACCGCCATTCGCCTGCTCTCCTACGTCAACCACGCCAATATGGGCGACTACCGCCAGGCCGTGCTCAATTTTCTGGACCACCGGACGCCGGTGCCGGAGATCACCGCCCATCCCCTGCAGGTCACCGCCAAATATGGCTTCGGAGTGAATCTGGAACAGAACCTCACCGCCAACCTGCGCGCCTTTTCCCGCCTGGGCTGGAACGAAGGCCGGCACGAGTCCTATGTCTACACGGAAGTGGATTCCACCCTGGAAGTAGGTGGCGACTACGCCGGCGCGCGCTGGGGGCGCAAGCTGGACAAAGTGGGGACAGCTTTCGTTTCCAACGGCATCTCCCGCTGGCACCAGAATTACTTGGCTCTGGGAGGTCTAGGCTTTCTGCTGGGCGATGGCCGCCTCCACTACGGCCGCGAAACCATCTTCGAGGGCTACTACAACCTGCACCTGTGGCGCGGCGTGTATCTCGCGCCCGACCTGCAGCACGTCAACAATCCCGGCTACAACCGCGACCGCGGTCCGGTTTGGGTGCCGGCCCTGCGCCTCCACCTCGACCTGTAACCTGCCGGAGTGCGTTGCGGCGAATGCCTTCGAAGGAAGCCTCAAACAGCGCCTGCCAGGCGAGCTTACTTCCGTCCCCAGCCGCCGCCGCCCGGCGTTTCCACCCGGATGCGGTCACCCGGCCTCAGCCGCACGCTGGTTTTCCCGGCAATCACTTCCCGGCTTCCATCTTGCCGCACGATCTCGCTCCGCCCCGCCGCTCCCGCATCTCCCCCCTGCAATCCATAGGGGCGGCCCTTGCGCCGGTCGGCCAAAAGCGTGACCTCGGCTTCGCTCAGCACTTCGATTTCCCGGACAATGCCGTCTCCCCCGCGAAACTTTCCCTCTCCACCGCTGTCCGGACGCAGCCCATAGCGCCGCACCCGCAAAGGATAGGCGTACTCCAGCGCTTCCGCCGGGGTATTGAGCGAATTGGTCATGTGCGTGTGTACCCCTGAGACTCCCGCTTTGCCGGGCCGCGCTCCCATTCCTCCCGCCACTGTCTCGTAGTAGGCGAAGGGCTCACCGCTGCGCGGATCCAGGCCTCCGATGGTCAGGTTGTTCATGGTGCCGGAGGCGGCGGCGGGAATTCTCTCCGGGATAGCTTCCGCCAGGGCGCGCAGCAGCACGTCCACAATACGCTGCGAGGTCTCCACGTTTCCCCCCGCCACCGCCGCCGGCGGGCGCGCGTTCACCACCGTTCCCGGGGGCGCGATCACCTCGATGGGACGCATCAGCCCCGCCGTCGCCGGCACATCTTCCGCCAGCAGGCAGCGAA
>DATGIY010000481.1:0-2893 GCA_035295475.1 Terriglobales bacterium | reverse complement strand
CCACCGGCACCACGGTTTCGGAATGCGCCCGGGTGCTGCGCAAAGCCGGGGTGGCACGGGTATGGGTAGCGACCGTGGCCCGCGTTTTACGGCCGGAAGCGAGCTTCGCCACTCCCGATGAGGCATCTGAGAAGAAAGTGGCTACGCCAGAGCGGGCTCTGGCGGCGAGCGTATAAGTTATGTCGCTGGAATTGAACAGTTCGCTGGCAGCGCCGGGCCGGGAGGTCCTGCACCCCGCTCTCACTGCCGCGCACAACGACGGAGATGGCCACGCCATGCATGCCCCGGTGCTGGTGCTCAACGCTTCTTACGAGCCCATCAATGTGTGCGCCGCCCGCCGTGCCATTGTGCTGGTATTGAAAGGCATTGCCATGGCCGAGGAAGAGAATGGCCATTACCTGCACGCCGCCCGCTTCGCCCTGCGCGTGCCCTCGGTTATTCGCCTCCTGGAATATCGCCGTATTCCGCACCAGAGCCGCGCTCTTTCCCGCAAGAACATCCTCTTGCGCGACCGCAACAGTTGCCAGTACTGCGGCCAGGTGCTGCCGGCCGGCGAACTGACCCTGGATCACGTGATCCCGCGCTCGCGCGGCGGCGCTTCTACCTGGGAGAATCTGGTCACCTGCTGCCATCCCTGCAACCGCCGCAAGGGCAACCAGCTGCCCGCGGAAGCGCGTATGAAGTTGCTGCGCGAGCCGCGCGCTTTCAACCTCCATACCAGCCGGCACATCATGCGCCTCATGGGCCACTCCGACGCCAAGTGGCGCAAGTATCTCTTCTACTGATTGCTGGAATCACGCCCTGCTGCTGGCGATCTGATCTCTCAACTCTCTTTCCGGTGCTGGGGCTTCGGGCTGGCTAGCTGTCCAGCCGCAACCACGTGTGAGACACGACGCAACTACTCGCAGCGAGCCAGTAAGCCAGCCAGCTAGGAAGCCAGTCAATCTTAAGGTGTTAAGCTGCGGTCGTAATCTTCGAGCCGCCAGAAATCCAGCAACAAACCCTAGCCCTCTGGCTGCCCAACTGTTCCATCGTCGTACCACATGCCGGAATTCGGACCGGCGGACGCCGCAGCGGCAGCGTGCAAAGTCTTGCTATTTCAGCGAGATAAATTCGCCCTCCCGGCCGGTGGCTGGCACCTAAACTGCACTCTTCCAGCGTAATTGTCCGGGCTCGCCCATGCGACGGTAGCTTGTCACGGCAGCGAGCAGGAATCCAGAAAGCGGCCTTTCGGCCGATCAGTGGCCAGCGCCACCGAATATCCAGGTCTACAGCCGGAGAAACAATGCCTGAGAGTGTGATGGACCAGATAGTTTCAGAATTGCGGGCGAATGCCGGCAATTACTATCCGCAGCGCGGCACGCCGCGCAATGTGCGCGTAGTGGGGCACACGCCCAAAGCGGACCACTATATCTACGATATGGTGATCGACTTCGCCGACGGCGGCGAGCGGGTGGCGGCCAAAGTGTATCGCCCCAACCGTTGCGGCCATAAAGGGCCGCGGAGCATGGCGCAGCAGGAGCATGGAAACCTTCAGCGCGTGTACCAGGCGTTTCAGAAAAGGAAACTAAACGGGGTGCCCCGCCCCCTGGGCGACTTCACCGAGATGGGAGCGGTAGTGGCGGAAAAATTCAGCGGATTCCCCTTGCAATCGCTGATCATGAAGGCGGCCCTGCTGCCGGGATATGCGGATGGCGCGATGCTCAAGGCCGCGGCCCGCAATACCGGGGAATGGCTGCGCGGCTACCATCGCGCGGTGGCCGACGGCGCCGCCCCCCTCGATCCCGCCTCCCTGCTCAGCGAACTGGAAAAGCTGTGCGAGAGGTGCCATGGCGAAGGCCTGGACGACGCTTCCATTCGCACTATCGTTGCCGGTTCCCGAGCGGCGCTGGCGCGCGCCCGCAAGGCCCTGCCCTGTTCCGCGGTGCTCAATGATTTCACCCCGCTCAACGTGATCGTCGGCGAGCAAGGCGTGGGCATAGCGGATTTCGCCAAAATGAGCCCTCACGGAATCTCTTACAACGATGTAGCCAATTTCCTGGCCGCGGTCGAGGCGCTGGAGAAATATCCCTTCTGCAATCGCACCATCACCAGCCAGGTACAGAGTGAATTTCTCGACGCTTATGGCGTCAGCGGCACCGAATTGGGAGTACTCCGCGTGCTGAAGATCCGCGCCTTGCTCAGCATGTTTGCCCAGGGGCGGCGGGGCAAGGAGAGCGCCCTGCGCAAGAAAGTAATGTGGGCCACAGTGATGAAGCGTTTCATCCAGCAGGCGGCTGAACGCTCGCTGGCGCCGGCGGCGTAAAGCAGTTGTCAGTAGTCAGTTGCCAGCAAACTCCCCACTCCCACCGACTGCTTTACTGTGGCTTTGCCGGTGGCTGGGGCTGCGTCTGCGGCGGATTGGGCTGCTGCGGCTGACCTGGTTGCGAGCCCGGCTGACCTTGTCCGGGCAGTTCCTGGCCCTGATACGTGATTCTCACCTTTGATCCAAACCGCTTGTAATCCTCATATTTCACGATCTCGCGGATGTGTACATCGCCGGTACTGAAGTGCAGCACGTCGTCCGCGCGGGTGTAAACCGGGAACCAGTAGACGTTGTCAATCTGCTGCCGCCAGGTGGTGAACTTGGGAAACAGGTTCTCCTGGTTTTTCTTGCGGATATCGGGGACGCTCTTACCGTAAGTCTTCACGATCTGGAAGTCGTGGTCGTCCACCCAGATGCGGCCCTGGAAATAGCGCTTATTCTTCTCGATCTTCTTAGGCGCAATATCGAAGACGTAGCAGTGCAGCTCATCCTCCTGCTGCGTGCCTTTGTAAAGGATGTCGTATTCCGGAATTTCTCCCGTGGTGAGCACGAAAGGCATCAGGTGGCGGATGTCGTTCAAATCCTGCT
>DATGIY010000480.1:0-6416 GCA_035295475.1 Terriglobales bacterium | reverse complement strand
AAAGCGGTGCTGCAGCTTCGTGCCGGTAGGATCGAGCAGGAGCACGCTGAACATCTGGTAATCGATCAAGCGATTGATGAGTTCGCCGATCCGTTTGAGCAACTGGTCGAGGTTCAGAATGGAGGTGAGTTCGCGGCTGATCTCGTTGAGCAGCGTCAGGGTGCGCGCCTGACGAGTGGTGCGCGTATGCAGGCGGGCATTTTCGATTCCGATGGCCACGCGCGAGGCAATCAACATGAGCACCCGGCGGTGTTCTTCCGTGAAGTAACTGCGGTGGGGGGCCTCGATATCAATAACTCCCACCACCCGATTCTTCACGATGAGAGGTACAGCCAGTTCGGAGCGGACGCGGGCAATCGCGTTGATGTAAGCGGGTTCTTCGGCCACATCGTTGACCAGCACCGCCTCCCGCCGCTGCGCCGCCAGTCCGGTAACGCCTTCTCCGACCTTGATGCGAATACGCTCGGCCACTTCCGGGGGATGACCGATCTGAAAACGAATCCGCAGTTCCTGCGCCTTCTCATTCAGCAGGAGTATGGCGAAAATTTCGTAATCGATGATGCGGCGCACCAATTCCGCTACCCTCTTCAAGGTGGTATCCAGGTCGAGCGAGGTGTTGACGGCATCGGCGACCTCGAGCAGGAAGGACTCGACCTTTACCGTAGGAACAGTTTGCGCCTGGGTGGTTTCCACTCTGCTTATGATAACAGCGCCTGGTCTCCCAGCAGGGAAGGCGGAAGCGGACTCAGCAACTGGGCACTGGCCATGTGCTGAGCGCACCCTTTAAACTTAGGACGTGAAGATTGCCCTGGGGCAGATCAACACCACCATTGGAGATTTCCGCGGCAACGCGGGCAAAATGATCGCCTTCGCTCAGCGGGCGCGGAGCTCCGGAGCCGGCCTGATCCTGTTTCCCGAGTTGGCTGTTTGCGGTTATCCGCCGCGCGACCTGGTGGAGCGGCCGTCATTCGTGGCCCACAATCAGGAGGCGCTGGAACGTATTGCTCGCGAGACACAAGGCATCGCGGTGATTTGTGGCGTAGCCACCCCGGCCCAGGCAGAAACGGGCAAGCGGGTAATGAATTCCGCGGCCCTGCTGCGGGACGGGCGGGTAGCCACGCTTCAGTCGAAGATGCTCCTGCCCACGTACGACGTGTTCGATGAGATGAGAAATTTTGCTCCCGCTCAGGCCCAGGAGTTGTTCCCGTTCTGCGGCAAGAAAATGGCTTTGACCATCTGCGAAGATGCCTGGAACGATAAGCACTTCTGGCCGCGCCGTCTGTATGGCTTCGACCCGGTGGAAGCGTTGCTGAGCGCGGGGGGCAATTTTCTGCTAAACATCTCCGCTTCGCCGTTTTGGATCGGCAAACGCGAGTTCCGGCAGAAAATGCTGACTACCGTCGCCCACAACGACCACGTACCGGTGGCCATGGTGAATCTGGTGGGCGGCAATGACAGCCTGGTCTTCGACGGTTCCAGCTTCGTTCTGGCTCCGGACGGGCGCGTGGTGGCCCAGGGGAAGTCATTCGAGGAGGACCTGATTCTGTTCGATCCCGACACCCTGGCCGGCGATCTGCATGAGCAGGTGGAAGGCGAGGAAGCCAGCGCTTATGCCGCCCTGGTGCTGGGGACCCGGGATTATTGCCACAAATGCGGGTTTACGCGGGTGACCGTCGGCTTGAGCGGGGGCATCGATTCCGCGCTCACCGCCTGCATCGCGGTGGACGCGCTAGGGGCGGAAAATGTACTGGGGGTGAGCATGCCCAGCCAGTATTCCTCCCGCGGCAGCGTGGAGGATTCCCGCCAGCTGGCTGCTAACCTGGGCATCCGCTTTGAGGTGCTGCCCATCGGGGAGTTGTTCGATACCTATCGCAAAACCCTGCATCCCCTATTTGCTCGCGCGCCGGAGGATGTGACCGAGGAGAACATCCAGTCGCGGATTCGCGGCACGCTGCTCATGGCGATCTCTAACAAGTTCGGCGGTATTGTGCTTTCCACCGGCAACAAATCGGAGCTGGCCGTGGGCTACTGCACCCTGTATGGTGATATGGCCGGCGGAATGGCAATTATCTCCGACGTGCCCAAGACCATGGTTTACCGTCTGGCTGAATACGTGAATTCACTACGGCAGCGAATCCCGGCGGCGACTATCGAGAAGCCGCCATCGGCGGAGTTGCGGCCTGACCAGAAAGACACCGATACACTGCCTCCTTATGAGATCCTGGACCGCATATTGGAAGATTACATTGAAGATTTGAAAACGGCGGACCAAATCTCCGAAGAACGGGGATTCGATTTAGGACTAGTGAGGCGCGTGACCTGCATGGTCGATCGCGCCGAATACAAGCGCCAGCAGGCGGCGCCAGGACTCAAGATCACAGAGAAGGCTTTCGGCGTCGGACGAAGATTCCCGATCGCCGCTAAATACGAATAGTTTGTTCCGCGTCACCGTTAAATCAGAAACCAGCGCCCATACAAAGGACCCAAAACCATGTCTCACAACCTCCGCAAGTTAGTTGTGCTGTCGATAATCTGCTACGCCGGCATGAGCTTTGCGGCCCGGCAAAAACCGGCTGCCAAGAGCCGTGAGGCGGCGCCCGCGGCTACCGCCCAGCACCTGCCCAGCGAAGCGACAGTCAGTGAATTCATGAAGCACATGTTCGGCTATGACGCCGGCATGACGTGGAAGGTGGAATCGATTAAGCCGGCTAAAGATCCGTCCCTGGCCGAGGTCACCGTCCTTGTCAGCGGCAAGCAGGGACCGCAGATATTCACTTTTTTCGTAACTCCGGATGACCAATATGCCATTGCCGGCAATATGGTGCCGTTTGGCGCCGATCCTTTTGCCAAAGCGCGGGCGGAATTGCAGCAGGGAGCGCATGGTCCGTCGCGTGGGCCCGCCGATGCTCCGGTAACGCTGGTGGAGTTCAGCGACCTGCAGTGCCCGCACTGCAAAGAGGCACAGCCCACCCTCGAGAAGCTGCTGGGCGAGGAACCCAATGTGCACTTCATTCTGCAGAATTTCCCGCTTCCATCACATAACTGGGCGTTCAAAGCCGCGTCGTTCGCGGATTGTGTCGGCCGGGAAAACAACACCGCAGTGTGGAAATTTGTGGACAGCGTCTTCGCCCAGCAGGAAAACATCACCGAGGCTAACGCGGGCG
The DNA here is from genome assembly GCA_035295475.1 of Terriglobales bacterium. Lineage (GTDB taxonomy): Bacteria > Acidobacteriota > Terriglobia > Terriglobales > Acidobacteriaceae > JAICWP01. The sequence goes on along the minus strand of DATGIY010000480.1, from coordinate 3,252 downwards.
ACAAATTAACTGAGCTGGCAACCGCGGCGGGCGTGGACGGTAAGGCGACGGCAGCCTGTGCTGACCAACCTGCCACTCGCGCGCGGGTCGAGCAGTCGATTGCCTTGGGTAAGTCGGTGGGCGTGACCGGCACTCCCTCCCTGTTCATCAATGGCCGCGGAACCAGCCTGGGGATCCCCTACGACGCGCTGAAGGCGATGGTGGAGTTCGCCGCCCGGGAGAAATAAGGGGAAGCGCTGGGCGATTAGTGAAGCTCTAAAAATCGAGGGGTGTTTGCGCCGGGCGGAGGAAAAGCGATAATTCAAGGTAATGGCCGATCCGGCGATCCTCACCCCCGATTCGATGCGCGCGGAAAAGCGGGCTGTGGCCAGCAACTCGGTCGTGGCCGCGATCGGCATTACCGCGCTGAAAATCGTTGTCGGCCTTTCCACCGGTAGCCTGGGCATTCTCTCGGAAGCCGCCCATTCCGGACTGGATCTGATCGCCGCTATCATCACCCTCTTCTCGGTTCGGGTCTCGGATAAGCCGGCGGACGCGGACCACCAGTACGGTCACGGCAAGGTAGAGAGCTTTTCCGCGTTTTTGGAGACCGGTCTACTGCTGCTGACCTGCGTCTGGATCATTTACGAAGCGATTGTCCGGCTATTCTACCGGCATATTGAAATTGAACCCAGCGTGCTCGCGTTCCTGGTGATGTTCTTATCCATGGGGGTGGATTACTGGCGATCCCGTTCCCTGGGGAGGATCGCGACTAAGTACGACAGCCAAGCGCTGGAGGCGGACGCACTGCACTTCAGCACCGATATCTGGTCGAGCGCGGTGGTGGTTCTGGGACTGGTGCTGGTCACTTGTGGACGGATGTTTGGGGTGGACTGGCTGCGCGATGCCGATCCCATCGCCGCGCTGTTTGTTGCCGGCGTGATCATGTATGTCAGTTCGCGGCTGGCGCGGAAAACTGTTGACGCCTTGCTGGACGCGGCTCCTGCGGGAGTGCGAGCCCGCATAATTGATGAAATTTCCCAGCTGGAGGGGGTTCTGGAGCTGGACAGGGTGCGCATTCGCCGGGCAGGGAACCGCTATTTTGCTGACGTATCGGTGGGCATGGGCCGAAACCTCACGTTTCAGCGTTCGGAGCAGATGTCGCACTCGGTGCGGGAGGCAGTCCATCGGATTCTGCCTGACGCCGACGTGATGGTCCATTCCATACCCCAGGCACACGGAGGAGAGAATATTTTTGATCGCATTCGCGCCGTGGCCATGCGCAACAATCTGAATGTGCATGATGTCAGCGTTCAAGACTTGGGTGGGCGATTGCATGTGGAGCAACACCTGGAATTGGACGAGCAGCTGCGCCTGGTACAGGCGCACGATCGGGTCACGACGCTGGAAGCGGAAATTCGCCAGGAAGTGCCGGAGATTTCCTCTATTCTTACCCACATCGAGAGCGAACCCTCCACCATTGAACCGGGTGACCCGATCGAGGAAAACCGCGATCTGGAACGCCGGCTAAAGCGAATCGTTAAGGACTTCAGGGAAGTGTTGGACGTGCATGATGTTCAAACTAAGCGAGTACGGGGTCGCCTATATCTTTCCTGCCACGTGACCATGTCGGACAATTTGCCGCTGGCGCGGGTGCACGACGTGGCCACCGAACTGGAAATCCGCTTCAAACAAGCAGCCCCCCAGCTGTTTCGCGTACTGATCCACCCCGAGCCGCAGACCGACAACACGCGGTAATTTGCTTGCCGAGTTGAAAACGCTGCCAGTCATGTGTCGGTGGAGTACAATTTTCCATCTTCCGCTGTTGGCTGCCGATTCCATGATTACCGCCTTCGCCAAATGGACCGACAACGAGCGCTTCCTGGGACAGGCCAGCAGCGGCCATGCCGTCGTGCTGGATGCCGCCAAGGACAAGACGGCGCCCAGCCCCATGGAACTGGTGCTGATCGGGCTGTGCGGCTGCACCGCTACGGACGTTGTCAGCATCCTTCGCAAGAAGCGCGAACCCTTTACTTCACTGGAGGTTCACGCCGAGGCGGAACGTGCGCCAGAACCGCCAACCGTCTACACCTCCATCAAGCTTATTTACCGGGTAGGGGGCCAGGTGTCCAGGAAGGGAATGGAGGACGCGGTGCGGCTTTCGAAAGAAAAATACTGCTCTGTCTCCGCCATGCTGCAGAAAACAGCAAGCATTACAGCCGTCATCGAATACGTCTGAGAAGCAAATGCGGCATTCTGATATCTTGGTCGACTGAACTGCCTATGAGCACGCCCATTATTGTCTTCACGCAACCCGGCTGACCCCCTTGCCGAACGGTTAAGGCTTACCTCTCGGCGAGAGGTATCGAGTTTGAAGAGCGGGATGTCAGCAGCGATCCCTCAGCTGTACGCGAGCTGGTTGAGACCTATCAAAGCCGTTCTACACCTACTCTCGTCATAGGGCAGGAGGTTATGATCGGTTTTGATCCCGAGCGTCTCGACGAACTGCTTGCCAATTAAGCGCCACACAGCGCGCGGCTATGGATATATAGCCGCGGCCGCGCTCTGCTTCGGGGTCTCCGCCACTCTGGGCAGGGCAGTGTTCACGGGCCGCTTGCTGGCGGGAGCCGAAGGGCTGCGCTCCATCGATCCTCTCATTCTGGCGCAAACCCGCACGACATTCTCTTTACTGATATTGCTTCCGGTGCTGTACCTGCGTCGCGGACGTGCCGGAATTGCCCTTCCGCGCGCCGACTTCATGCGCTGCCTGGTTCTGGGCGTGCTCGGGGTGGCGGCCTCGAATTACTTTTACTATTTTGCCATTGAGAAAACGAACGTGGCGGTTGCGATCATCCTGCAGTACACCGCTCCGATCTGGGTGTTGTTGTACATGGTGGCGCGCGGCCGGCAGCGTGCCAGCGGGCAGCGGGTCGGGGCCGTGGTCCTGGCGGTGGCGGGAAGCGCGCTGGCGATCGGCATCGTGGGAACCGCACGCCTTCAGTTGAATGGCTGGGGTGTGGGCGCAGCCTTGCTCGCGGCCTTCGCGTTCGCCTTTTACAACGTCGGTGGCCATGATCTGCTGGCGTGTCACGACCGCTGGCGCATTTTGCTTCACGTCCTGCTGGGAGCGGCGCTGTTCTGGCTGGTAGTGAACCCGCCATGGAGGATCGCCGCGGCTCATTATGACCGGGGGGAGTGGCTGTTCCTGGTGGGATTTGCCGTGATCTCGGTGCTGGTGCCGTATCTGTTCTATTTCGCCGGACTGCAGCACCT
>DATGIY010000479.1:0-6367 GCA_035295475.1 Terriglobales bacterium | reverse complement strand
GGCTACAAAAAGCTTTGGCTGAAGCCTACGACGCACGTTTTCTCGGCAAGAACATCTTCGGTTCCGGCTACAGCCTGGAGATGTACCTCCACACCAGCGCCGGCCGCTACATGTGCGGCGAAGAAACCGGGCTGCTCAACGCGCTGGAAGGTAAGCGCGCCAACCCGCGCACCAAGCCGCCGTTTCCGCAGGTATCCGGTCTCTTCGGCAAACCCAGCATCGTTCAGAATGTGGAAACATTGTGCAATCTGCCGCACATCATTAACAACGGGGCCGAATGGTTCAAGAAACTGGGCCGCACTGCCGACGGAGGCACAAAACTTTTCGGCGCCAGCGGCAAAGTCAAGCGTCCCGGCCTATGGGAATTGCCCATGGGCACTACCGTGCGCGAGCTGCTGGAGGAGCAGGCGGGCGGGATGCGCGAGGGGCTGCGTTTCCGCGGTCTACTGCCCGGGGGCGCGTCCACCGATTTTCTGACGGAAGAACACCTCGATGTACCCATGGACTTCACTGCCGTGCAGAAGGCCGGCAGCCGCATGGGCACGGGCACCATGATCGTGCTCGATGATCAGACCTGCCCCGTGGGCATGGTGTGGAATCTGGAAAAATTCTTTGCCCAGGAATCCTGTGGCTGGTGCACGCCCTGCTGGAGCGGCCTCAACTGGGCGGAACGCACGCTGCGGGCGCTGGAAAACGGCCAGGGTAGGGAAGGCGATCTGGACAAGTTGTCCTTCCAGACCTGGTTCAGTGCTCCGGGCAACACTTTTTGCGCGCTGGCGCCGGGAGCCGTGGAACCGCTGCAGAGCGCGCTCAAATATTTTCGCGAAGATTTTGAACGGCACATTCGCGAGAAGCGCTGTCCGTGGAAATAGGCATGGCCACTGTCTACATTGACGGCAAGACCTACCCCGCCGACCCGGCGCAGAACATGCTTTTCACCTCGCTGACGCTGGGCTTCAATTTGCCGTACTTCTGCTGGCATCCGGCTATGGGCTCGGTGGGCGCCTGCCGCCAGTGTGCGGTCAAGCAGTTCCGGGATGAAAACGATACTCATGGCAAGCTGGTCATGGCCTGCATGACCCCCGCCGCGGAAGGTACGCGCATTTCTATCCATGATCCTGAGGCGGTGAAGTTTCGCGCCGGCGTGATTGAAGGCCTGATGCTGAACCATCCTCACGATTGCCCGGTCTGCGATGAAGGCGGCGAGTGCCACCTGCAGGATATGACCCTAATGACCGGCCATGATTACCGCCGCTACCCATACGAGAAGCGCACCTTCCGCAATCAGTACATGGGGCCGCTGGTGAACCAGGAGATGAACCGCTGCATCCAGTGCTATCGCTGCGTGCGCTTCTATCGTGAGTACGCTGGAGGAGATGATTTCAATTCCTTCGTGCTGCGCAACCTGGTCTTTTTTGGCCGCCACAAGGATGGAGTTCTGGAGAGCGAATTCAGCGGCAACCTGGTGGAGGTTTGCCCCACGGGAGTTTTCACCGACAAGACCCTGAAACAACACTACACGCGCAAATGGGACCTGCAGTTCGCGCCTTCTATCTGCGCGCACTGCGGCTTGGGCTGTAATACCAGCCCGGGCGAGCGCTACGGGATGTTGCGCCGCATTGTGAACCGCTACAACGGCGAGGTGAACGGATACTTTCTCTGCGACCGCGGACGCTATGGCTACGAGTTCGTCAACAGTTCGCAGCGGATTCGCCAGCCGCTGTTGCGGCGCGAGGGAGTTGCGCAGCCGGTCAGCCGCGACCAAGCCCTCCAGGCTGCGCGGGAATTACTCGCCGGTAAACAGAATCTGATCGGCATCGGCTCGCCGCGCGCCTCCCTGGAAGCCAACTTTGCTTTGTGCACGCTGGTGGGCCCGGAGCATTTCTTTGCCGGCATGGCGGATGAGGAATATCGCTTGGTGGCGAAGATGATTGGCATTCTGCGTACCACGCCGGTGCGCACCCCTTCTTTGCGCGAAATGGAGCAAAGCGACGCAGTTCTGCTGCTGGGCGAAGATCCAACCAACTTTGCTCCCCGCCTGGCGTTGGCTTTGCGGCAGTCGATCCGCCAGCAGCCGTTTACGGCAACCGACAAGCTGAAAATTCCGCGCTGGCTTGACCATGCCGTGCGCGAGGCGGTACAGGACGACAAAGGGCCGCTCTTCATTGCCTCGCCTTACGCCACACGCCTGGACGACATCGCTGCGCGGACCTTTCGCGGAGCGCCTGATGACATCGCCCGCTTGGGGTTTGCCGTGGCGCGGGCGCTTGATCAGGGTGCGCCGGCCACCAGCATGTCTGGCGATGCGGTCACGCTGGCTACACAGATTGCCCAGGCGCTCAAGGGCGCGCAGCGTCCTTTGGTCGTTGGCGGAGGAGGCCTCAACAGCGAGGCCATTCTCGACGCTGCCGCCAATGTGGCTCGGGCCTTGCACGCCACCGGAAAAGATGCGCGCCTGAGCTTCACCGTGCCCGAGTGCAACAGTATGGGCCTGGCGCTTATGGGGGCCAATCCTCTCAGCGCCGCTTTGGCCGCGGTGAAGGATGCCGATACGGTGATCGTTCTGGAAAACGATTTGCAGCGCCGGCTTCCGACGCCGGTGCTGCGAGAGTTCTGGGAGCAGGCGTTCCATGTGATCGCGCTGGATTGCCTTGGCAATTCCACCACCGAGCGCGCCGAATTGACGCTTCCCGCCGGTACTTTCGCCGAGTCCGATGGCACGCTGGTCAGCAGCGAAGGCCGCGCCCAGCGTTTCTTTCAGGTATTCGTTCCCCAGGGCGATATCCAGGAGAGTTGGCGCTGGCTGCGCGATTTAGCGGCGGTTTGCGGCCGCGAAGAAATGGCGGCTTGGCAGGAACTCGATGACGTGATTGTCGCGCTCTCCAATGCTATTCCCGAACTGGCGGGCATCGTAAACGCCGCGCCTTTTTCAGGCTTGCGGCTGGCCGGTGAAAAGGTGCCGCGCGAGCCGCATCGCTACAGCGGACGCACCGCCATGCTGGCCAATATCAACGTGAGCGAGCCCAAGCCGCCCGACGATCCCGATTCGCCGCTTTCGTTTTCCATGGAGGGATATCCCGACCAGCCACCCTCAGCCCTGATTCCGTTCTTCTGGTCGCCGGGATGGAACTCCATTCAGGCTACGAATTTCTATCAGAAGGAGATTGCGGGCCGGTTGCGGGGCGGCGATCCCGGCGCCCGGCTGATCGAGCCGGTTGCAGCGCAATCAGAGGGATACTGCGTACGCGTGCCGCCAGCATTTACAGCGCGGGAGAACGAGTCCCTGTTGGTTCCGGCATACCACATTTTCGGCAGCGAAGAGCAGAGCATGCAATCGCCCGCCATCGCCGAACTGGCGCCGCAGCCCTATGTCGCGCTCAATGCGAATGATGCTGCCCGCCTGGCCCTGCGGCCGGAATCACTGGCCGAAGTGAAGTTGGACGGCGCCAGCTATCGCGTCCAAGTGCGTATTCGGCCTGATGTTCCCAGCGGCGTTGCCGCCCTGCTTGTCGGCATCCCGCCGGTGGTTGGCGTACGCTTGCCCGCCTGGGGCGTCGTGCAGCCGGCGGAAGTTCCCGGGGGAGGAGGTCCAGAGCGCGCGGCATGATCAGTCCCTACCCAGCAACCACGCTCATTGTCGTGCTGATCGGCGCGCTGACCTTGGCCGGCGGCCTGGTGTGGGGGGAGCGCCGCTTGCTCGCTCTCTGGCAGGACCGCTACGGACCCAACCGCGTGGGCCCCTTTGGCCTGATGCAGACGCTGGCGGACATGATCAAGCTGTTCTTCAAAGAAGACTGGATCCCGCCCTTCGCCGATAAGTGGGTGTTCATCCTGGCCCCCGCCATTGTGATGTTCACCGTGCTGATGTCGTTCGTGGTGGTGCCCTTCGCGCCGGGCATGATCATCAGCGACCTGAATATCGCGGTGCTGTTCTTCCTCGCCATGTCGTCGCTGGGGGTGTACAGCATTGTGCTGGCGGGCTGGGCCTCGGATAACAAATACGCGCTGCTGGGCGGCATGCGGGCGGCCGCGCAAATGCTCAGCTACGAAGTTTTTATGGGCCTGTCGCTGATGGGGACGGTGCTGCTCGCCGGCTCCTTCGACCTGGTCGATATCGTTAACGCGCAGCGGCACTTGTGGTTCGTGGTGCCGCAGTTTCTGGGATTTGTGTTGTTCATGATTGCCGGAATCGCAGAAACACGTCGCTTGCCCTTCGACCTGCCGGAATCGGAGAGTGAGATCGTGGCCGGCTTCCATTCTGAATATTCCGGCATGAAGTTCGGCATGTTTTTTGTGGGCGAGTACATCGGGATTCTGCTGATTTCCTCCATGATCACAGTGTTGTTTTTTGGCGGCTGGCAGGGACCGCTGCTGCCGGGCATCGTATGGTACTTCATCAAAACGTTTTTCTTTCTGGGATTTTTCATTTTGCTGCGGGCGTCGCTGCCGCGCCCGCGTTTCGACCAGCTCATGGACTGGGGATGGAAACTCATGCTGCCGCTGGCACTGGCCAACCTGCTGGTTACGGGCGCGGTTAAGCTGGCGTTTTTCAGTTGAAGGCATTTGTGGATGAGGGAAAGCGGTAATTTATGCTGAGCATAATTCGAACCTTGTGGGACGTTTTTCTGCACGCCTTCCGGCGGCGGGTGACCATCCAGTACCCGGAGCAGAAGGCCTACCTCTCGGCGCGCTACCGCGGGCGCATCATTCTCTCGCGTGATCCCGAAGGCGGGGAGCGATGCGTGGCCTGCTATCTGTGCGCGGTGGCCTGCCCCGTCGATTGCATCGCCCTGCAGGCCACGGAGGACAATACCGGGCGCCGCTATCCGGAATTTTTCCGCATCAATTTTTCGCGTTGCATTTTCTGCGGTTATTGCGAAGAGGCATGCCCTACCTATGCCATCCAGCTCACGCCCGATACTGAGATGGGCGAATATAACCGCCAGAACATGGTTTACGAAAAGGAACACCTGCTGATCAGCGGTCCCGGCAAGTACCCGAACTACAACTTCTGGCGGGTGGCCGGGGTCAACATCGGCGGCAAAGACAAGGGCGAGGCCGAGCGCGAGGCGCCGCCCACGGATCTGCGCAGCCTGATGCCCTAGGAACCGATGGAAGCCTTGTTCTACATTGCGGGAGCGGTTGCCATTTTCGCCACGGTGATGACCGTCACCCGGCTCAATGCCATTCACGCCCTGCTCTATTTCATTGTGTCGCTGCTGTCGGTATCCGTCATCTTTTACATCCTGGGCGCGCCCTTTATCGCCGCCCTGGAAGTCATCATCTACGCCGGCGCCATCATGGTGCTGTTCATTTTCGTAGTCATGATGCTCAACCTGGGCCAGCGCGCGGTGGACATGGAAAGTAAGTGGCTCAGTCCAGGCATGTGGATTGGGCCGGAAATTCTGGCCGCCATTCTCATTGCCGAGGTGGTTTACCTGCTGCGCGTTCCGCCGGTTGAAGTTCATGCCATTCAGGCTGTCGAACCGCGGGAGGTCGGGCTGGCTTTATTCGGTCGTTATTTGATCGGTGTGGAACTGGCTTCCATGCTGCTTCTGGGCGCTCTGGTGGGCGCCTATCACCTGGGCTATCGCAAACCCAAAGCTCTGGAGAATCCGGATGCCGACCATACCTATGCAACACGGGCTGCTGCTGGCGGGGATCTTGTTCGCGCTGGGCACGATCGGTCTGCTGGTGCGCCGTAACCTGGTGTTCACGCTGATGTCCATTGAGATCATGCTCAATGCCGCCGGGCTTGCTTTCATCGTGGCCGGCGCGCATTGGATCCAGGCCGATGGCCAGGTGATGTTTATCTTTATTCTGGCGATGGCCGCCTCGGAGGTGTCTGTCGGCCTGGCGCTGCTGTTGCGCCTCTATCACCAGCACGGCGTGCTCGATACCGATAGCGCCAGCGAGATGAGGGGATAGAGTGCTACAGCTCACCGGCATCATTCCGGCGATCCCGTTCTTCACCTTTTTGCTGCTGGCGGTGTTTGGACCGCGGCTGGCGCGCCGGGCGGTTTCCCTCGTCGGTGTGGGCTCAATCGGGGCCAGTACCATAATCTCCGCCATCGTTACCTACAGGTTCGTTTCCGCTCCCCCCACTGGCTGGTCCTATCACCAGATCATCTGGCAATGGATGAGCGTTTCCGGCTTTCAGGCCGATATTGGTTTCTACCTGGACGCACTTTCGGTGGTGATGGTCCTGGTGATCACTTTTGTCGCATTCCTCATTCATCTGTATTCCACCGAGTACATGGAGGGAGACGAAGGCTACAGCCGCTTCTTCGCCTACATGAACCTGTTCGTCGCCTCCATGGTTACGCTGGTCCTGGCTGACAACCTGCTCCTGCTCTACCTGGGTTGG
>DATGIY010000478.1:0-7262 GCA_035295475.1 Terriglobales bacterium | reverse complement strand
CGCAGGCAACTGAGCCTCCGGAACGTTGAACGCCACATAGATGGGCTCCAGCTGGTTGAGTGTGGTCAAGGGATTGGTGTCATTGGCCTTCACCAGGTTGCCCAGGTTCACCAGAATGGCCCCAGCCCGGCCGCTGATGGGGGCGCGAATATCCGTGTAGCCAAGATTGACGCGCGCCGTCTCCACCGCTGCCTTGTCGGCCTGCACCGCCGCCGCATTGGCCATGGCTTGCGCGTCCTGCGCCTGCGCATCCTGCGGCGCCAGCACGCCCGCCTTGAGCAGAGCATCATCGCGCGCTGCTTGCGCCTTGCTGTTGGCGGCGGTGGCTTCATCCTGCGCCAGTTTGCCCATGGCTTGGTCGAGCACTGCCTGGAAAGGCCGCTTGTCCAGCTGGAACAGCAGCTCTCCGGCGCGAACATCCTGCCCCTGTTGCAGCAACACCCGGTTGATCTGGCCATCCACCATGGATTTCACCTGCACGGTGCGATACGGCTGCGCGTTCCCGATGGCGCTCAGTTCGATGGGTATGGCCTGCTCTTCGGCCACGGCGACCGTCACTGGTGGCGCCGGATAAGCTCCCCGCGCCGCATTCTGCTTCTTGCCGCCGCCACATGCGATGAAAAGCGAGACGCCGGCCAACAGAAGCCCTAATCCTGTTAATTTCATCGAATATTTCATTTGCCTCATGCTGATAGCGTAGGAATTCGATTGCCCGCGGCCGCCATCCCCGCCGCTTCCGCGGAGCTCCCCTTTCCATTTCTGGCCGCCTGCTCGCCACCCGCTCCCTCGGAGGAACTATGCGCGCTCTGCTCCTCGTGCTCCGCTTCGTCTCGCTGCTTCGCCGAAATTCCGTTCAACCAGATATCCGCAAGCTGCTCCCCGAGTTTCTGCGGATCTGCCTTCTCCTGCTGGCTGCCCCCGAATAGCTCCTGCACCAAATTGTGATACACCACCATTCCTACAAAGGCGCGGGCTGCCACCTCGGGATCAACTTCCCGCAGATATCCCTGCCGCACGCCTTGCTGAATGCAGTCCGATACCCTTGCCAGCGTCTCCGCCATATACTTACGAAAAAATTGCTCGGCCAGATCCCGGTTGCGAAGCGCGCTGAACAGCAGCAAACGCGTTAGCGCCACATCTTCTTCATTGCGCTCCAGCAGCGAACAGGCCACTTTCGACAGCGCCCGTTGTACGCTCTGGAGAGAACGCGAATACTTCCGCCCGCCCTTGCCGCTGCAGCGCTTGCTTATCTGTTCCTCCACCACCGCCCAATACAGCCCATCCTTCGACGGAAAATGGCGGAAAATGATCGCTTCGTTAATCCCCGCGGACTCCGCAATTTCCCGCGTTGTGGTTCCCTCAAAGCCCTTGGCCGAAAACAGACCCCCCGCTGTGTTCAGGATCTGCTGTCGCCGGGCTTGGGCTGACACTCGCATGTAATCACTTACTTACGGGCTTTTGATGTGGCAGACATGCGCCCGGAATGTAAAAAAGTGTAAAGCAGCGCCTCGGCTGCCTTAGGCTTACCAACCCATAAACGCTTTGCTGTTAATGTGTTATGTTCAGGCCGGATTTCGCAGCGGGGTTTCTTCGCGCATCCGCTTCTGCCGCACGCCTTAGCTAAAGTGTAAACCTCCAGGCAGGACCCGGTGCCGCCGGGAGGCGCAGTTGCCGACTCCGGTCTCAATTCGCCTCACTCTGGCGCAGCGCAATACTGGCGGTTTTCTCCAGGCGCTGCCCCCGCCTGAGGGGCCGGCCTGCCGGGCCTGACCCTGACCCTTGAAAATACATCGTGATACGATAGACTTTCGCTTCCGGGGGCTTGCATACAGCACCTCGGGATTGGTATAGATATTAGGCATAAGTCATTCTCTCCTGCGGAAGCAGCAACGGCTGGTTCGCCGGCTGTCGCGGTTATGATTCGCTGTTTCCGCCTTTGTGGATACCATGCTGGAAGTGGAACACCTGACCCGCCGCTACGGACCGATCACGGCCGTGGATGACATCAGTTTTCAGACGCGTTCCGGCGAGATTCTGGGCTTTCTCGGCCCCAACGGCGCCGGCAAAACCACCACCATGCGCATGATCACGGGTTACCTGCCCCCGACTTCCGGCGAAGTGCGCATTGAAGGCGTGGGCCTGCGCCGCGATCCCCTGGCGGCCAAGCGCAAGATCGGCTATTTGCCCGAGTTGCCGCCCCTCTACCCCGAGCTGACCGTACGCGACTACCTGCGCTTCGTCGCCCGGCTGCGGCAGGTGCCTTCGCGCGAACGCAAGGGCGCCGTCGATCGCGCTCTCGAGCGTTGTGCTCTGAAAGATGTCAGCGAGCGCGTCATCGGCCGCTTGTCCAAGGGCTATCGCCAGCGCGTGGGCATTGCCCAGGCCATCCTGCACAACCCGCGCTTACTGATCTTCGACGAGCCCACGGCCGGGCTCGATCCCCGTCAGATCCTGGAAACCCGCCAGCTCATTCGCGGTTTGGCCGGCGATCACACCGTGATTCTCAGTACCCACATACTTTCCGAAGCCGCCAACACTTGCCAGCGGGTGATCATTATCAATCGCGGCAAGCTGGTGGCCGTCGACTCGCCGGAAAACCTGACCCGCCGCGTCAAGCAGACGGATTCGCTGTTGATCGAGCTGCGCGGTTCGGGAGTGGACGCTCAGGCTGCCATCGCCTCATTGCCTGGCGTAGTCAAGGTCGAGGTCCTCGGCGAGCAAGATGGTATTGCCCGGCTGCGCGTCGAGAGCAAGGACCTGGCCACCCGCGAGGCCATCGCTCGCGCCCTGGTGCAGGCTGGCTACGGTTTGCTCGAACTCAAGCAGATCGAGCTGACCCTGGAAGAAATATTCCTGTCGCTGACCGGCAGCACTTTACCCGCGGCCGCCAGCGCGTGAGGTCGTTATGACTGGAATGTGGGCCATCATCCGCAAGGAATGGAAATCCTTCTTCGTTACCCCCGCCGCTTATGTGGTGCTGGCGCTGTTTGCCGTTATTTCCGGCTTCTTCTTCTACAGCATGCTGGCCATGTTTGTGATGCAGAGCCTGGGCGGAGGCATGTTCGGGCGCGGCGGCCTGGATGCCCAGAGCATGCTGCTGCAGCCGTTCTTTTTTGATGTGGCCATCCTGTTGCTGTTCTTGCTGCCCATGATCACTATGCGGCTCTATGCCGAAGAGGCCCGCACTGGGACGCTGGAATTGCTCAAGACCGCCCCCGTGCGGCGCATGGAAGTGGTGCTGGGAAAATTTCTCGCCGCCTTCGGCCTGGTCATCCTGCTGTTGCTCATCACCGGCCTGTATGTCGGCATTGTTGCCCATTTCGCCAAGTTGGGAATCAAGCCGGTCAGCGCCGGCTTTCTCGGTCTGGCCATGCTGGGCGCGGCCTTTCTGGCGCTGGGCCTGTTCATCTCCAGCCTGACTCGCAATCAGATCGTGGCTGCCGTCGGCACTTTCAGTCTTTTCCTGCTCTTGTGGGTGGCGGACTGGGTTACCTCCTACGGCAGTGGCCGCTTTGCCGAGCTGTTTTCCTATCTTTCCATTACTTCCCACTTTCGAAACTTTGCCCAGGGAGTGCTGGACACGAAGGACATTGTTTATTACCTCAGCCTGATCGTGGGCGGTCTCTTTCTGACCGCGCGCCGCATGGAGCTGGCGGAATGAACCGCGAGGCGTTGAGGGAGAAGATTCATGGCTGATGACAAAATCAATTCCGCGGCGGAAAACCACGTTCCCCCCCGCTCCGGTCTGCGGCGCTGGGCCGATCGTGGTCCGCTTCTGCTTTATTCTGTGGTCGTGTTGGCCATCTTAGTATTCGTCAACTACATTGCCCGCGACCACAGCCGCAGCTGGGATCTCACCCTCAACCAGATTCACAGCTTGAGCCCCGAATCCGTGAAAGTGGTGCGTGGGCTCAAAACCCCGCTGCACCTCATCTATTTCGATCGGGCCGAGGCCTTTGGCCGGGCTCGCGAATTCCTCGGCAAATACCAGCGCCAGTCAAACCAGGTTGACGTGCAGTACATCGAACCCGACCGTCATCCCGACAAAGCGCGCCAGTATGGCATTCAGAGCTACGGCACGCTGGTGGTCGAGTCCGGCGGCCGCAAGCAACTGGTAAACAGCCTCACCGAAGAAGACCTGACCAATGCTTTGGTGCGCGTGCTCAAAGGTGGGCGCAAGGTGGTCTACTTCGTCGAGGGCGAAGGCGAGCACGATCCCGAAGATTCCGGCCGCAGCGGCTATAGCCAGGTGAAGCAGGCGTTGCAGGACGATAACTTTACCGTCAAGACCCTGGTGCTGGCGCAGTCGCCGCAGATCCCCGCCGACGCCGCTGTAGTAGTGGTTGGCGGCCCCACGCGCGAATTCGTCCAGCCCGAGGTCACTGCCATTTCCGATTACCTCTCCAAAGGTGGCCGGGCTCTCTTCCTTCTGGGGCCTGAAACCAAAGGCCCGCTTTTGGATTATGTGGAATCATCCCTCGACGTGAAGCTCACGCCCGACATCGTGGTCGATACCAGTGGCGTTGGCCGGTTGTTCGGAGCCAGCGAACTGATGCCCATTGTCGCCAAATACGACGAACATCCCATCACCAAGGAGATGTCTCGCCTGGCTACTCTTTTCCCCTACGCCCGCACGGTCGAGCCCGGGGACGTTAAGAATTCCAAGGCCAGCGTCACTCCTCTGCTGGAGACTTCTTCGGCCAGTTTCGCCTCCAGCAATTTCAGCCTTCGCCAGGTGAGCCTCGATCCCCGCACCGCCCGCCGTGGTCCCTTGACCTTGGCCATGGCCGGCACCTTGCCGGGAGCCAAGCCGGCCGATGAAGGCCGTTTCGCCGTCTTCGGCAGCGCCGATTTCATAGCCAATGGCATTGTCGGCTTCAACGGCAATCGCGATCTGTTTCTGAACGCTATTAATTGGCTGGCATCGCAGGAAAGCTTCATCAGTATTCGTCCCAAGCCGCCCAACAATACTCCCATCAACCTTTCCCAGAACCAAATGCGCGTCATCTTCTGGTCTTGCCTGGTAGGTCTGCCGCTGCTCATTGTTTTGGGTGGGATCGGCGTGTGGTGGGATCGCCGGCGGGCGTGAAGGCAGGAGGAAATGAAGGGCTCAATTCGCTTGCTCGTCGCGGTGATAGTGCTGGCCGGCTTGGCCGGGCTCTACTTCTGGCTGGGGAAGCAGAATAAGCCCGCGGAGGCGGCCACTCCGGCGCTGGCCACCTTTGATTCTGCCTCGGTGCAGCAAATTTCCATCCAGGATGGCTCCCATCCCCCGGTTTCCTTGTCACGTCAGGGCGGCAACTGGCGCCTCCTGCAACCTTATGCTTTCCCCGCCGATAATGGCGCGGTGAGCACCATGCTCAGTACGCTTTCCGGCATTCATCCCTCCGAACAGCTCGGGCCGCAGAAGGACTTGAGTATTTTCGGCCTGGATAAACCCAGCACCGTGGAACTGCAGCTGGCCCAGAATAAGAAGCTGGAATTTCAATTTGGCTCCGACGTCCCCGCGGGCGGCGGAGTCTATCTGCGCACCGCCGCTTCGCCCGCTGTCGTCACCGTTCCCGCCTACGTCAAGACCGATGCCGTAAAGTCTGCTTTTGACTTGCAGGACCGCACCGTGCTCCACTTCTCCACTGATAACTTGACCGCCCTCACCTTCCAGGAAAAAGGTAAAAAGGCCACCTTCGATCGCAAGGATGGCAAATGGCCGGACGCCCACAAGACTGAAATCCAGAGTCTCCTCGACGCACTCCAGGAAGCTCGTATGGATGCTCTTTCCGACGTCCAGGGTAAGGATGCCGCTAAATATGGTCTGGACAAACCGGCCACGCTGCTGAGCTTGAATTGGAAGGGAGGCGAGGGACGGCTGGAGATCGGCTCTAAGAAAGACTCGGATTACTATGCCCGTTCTTCCGACAGCCCCGCCATCTTCACTATTCCGGAATACCTGGTGACCGACATGGAAGCCCTGCTCAAGCCACCCGCGAAAAAGTCGGCGGCGAGCAAAACGTTTGGCACCAAACCCATGTAACCTTCTCCCCCCTGCCGTTTTTCTGGAGAAGCGTGCTCTCGATTCCTCCCACATTTTTGTTCTTGCGCACCTCTTAGCTGCTTAAGCATACTGGCCCGCCATCTTTCCCCTAACCGTTTGGAGAACCTATGCGCATAATCGTTCTGCTTTGCCTGCTTTCATCCTTTGCTTTCGCGCAAGATGCAGCGTCACCCGGTCAGACCGTCACATCTCCCCATAGTTACGTTTTGAAAGCCACGCCCAAGACTGTCGCCTGGGGCTATTACGATGCTTCTGCCGCTCCCGTGCTGCGTATTCACTCCGGCGACACAGTGCGCTTTGAAACTTTGATTACCAATAGTCCCACCGGCCTGGAAAAAGCCGGCCTTCCTCCTGACCAGGTGCAGCAAAGCCTGCGCGACATCTACAAAGAAGTTACCAACAAGGGTCCGGGCGGCCATATTCTCGACGGGCCCGTATACGTGGAAGACGCCGAGCCCGGAGACACCCTGGAAGTGCGCATTCAGAAAATCGAACTAGCCATTCCCTACGCCTATAACGCGTTTGGGCCCACGCGCGGCTTCCTGCCCGAGGACTTTCCCTATCGCCGAATGAAGATCATCCCTCTCGACCGCGAGCGCATGATGGCGAAATTCGCGCCCGGAATTGATATCCCGCTGCATCCCTTTTTCGGCAGCATGGGCGTGGCCCCGCCGCACGATTTCGGGCGCGTCGACAGCGCCCCTCCCGGCATCCACGCCGGCAACATGGACAACAAAGAACTCGTGGCAGGCAGCACCTTGTACCTGCCCGTGTGGACACCGGGAGCGCTCTTCGAGATTGGCGACGGCCACGCCGGACAAGGCAGCGGCGAAGTGGACATTACCGCCTTGGAAACTTCTCTGATCGGCACCGTGCAGTTCATCGTTCACAAGGGAACGAACCAGAAGTACCCGCGCGCCGAAACTCCCACCCACTACATCAGCATGGGCTTTCATCCCGAACTGGATCAGGCTACTCGCATCGCCGTTCGCCAGATGCTCGATTTTCTGGTTAGCCAGAAGCATATGACCCGCGATGACGCCTACATGCTGACCAGCGTGGCCGGCGACGTGGATATCACGGAACTGGTCGATGGCAGCGTAGGCGTGCACGTGATGGTGCCCAAATCCATCTTTGTTAAATAGCCGCTCTTCACTGGCCGACATACAATCAGGATAGGTACCAGAAGCTCACCGTTATCAGCCCCCGC
>DATGIY010000477.1:0-2499 GCA_035295475.1 Terriglobales bacterium | reverse complement strand
GCCAAGTCCTGTCCTACGGATTCGGACTGGAGGTCAGCCGCGGAGGGTTGTACCGGGCGCTGGCGCGGATGGCGGGCCGGGCAGAGCCGACCTATGACGGGCTGGTGGAAACCGCACGGCAAGCTCCTGTCAACGGCATGGATGAAACCGGCTGGAAGGTGGGCGGGCGGCTGCACTGGCTGCACGTGGCGGTGAGCGCGCAGGCGACCGTATACGCCATTCTGCCGGGACGAGGGTACGAGCAGTCGGTAGCGATTCTGGGGGCCGAATACGATGGGTTTCTGACTCATGACGGCTGGGCACCTTATTACCGCTTCCAGTTCGCTTTCCATCAAAGTTGTTTGGCTCACCTGTTGAAGCGCTGCCGGGAGATGGCGCAGATCGCTTCACCGGCGGCGCTGGCCTTCCCGCAAACCGTAGAGGATCTGCTGGAGACGAGTTTGGAGTTGCGCGACCGCTATGCGCAAGGCGAGATCTCCGAGCGCGGCCTGAGCATCGCCACGGGGAAACTGGAAGCCAAGCTGGACCGGATGCTGGAAGCACGCCGCCGGAACCCAGCGAACCGGCGGCTGGCGCGTCATCTCGAACACGAACGGCTGTGGCTGTTCACGTTCCTGCACTGTCCTGGATTGGACGCCACCAACAACGTGGCGGAGCGGGCGATTCGCGGCATGGTGATCGCCCGCAAGGTGTGGGGCGGGAACCGGACCTGGAAAGGCGCACACACGCACCAGGTCCTGGCCAGCGTGCTGCGTACGTGCTGGCAGCAGGGCAAGGACGCCTTCACGCGCTGCGTGAGGCTGTTGCGTGCGCCGGGTAGCGTGATCCTGGACATTGTGCCGGGCTCAGGTTGACCGCGCCATGCTCCCATCGCATGCCTGAATCCCTGACCTTCTGCGGACGCATATTCGGCGCCGATGAACTGGAGTTGATGCGCCAGACCGCGCTGGAGTTTTCCGGTCTTGGGGTCACTGAAATCGCACGGACCATCTGCGAGTTATTGGACTGGACACGGCCCAGTGGAGGATTGAAGAATCACGAGTGCCGGCAATTGCTGGAGCGGCTCCAGGCTGATGGGTTCCTGAAGCTTCCCGAGGTGCGAAAACTGGGCGGGAGGGGTCCGCGGCGAGCACACGGATCTGCCTCCTGCGCCGAACCGGCGCCCGTCGCCTGCGCCGCCGACGAATGCGAGCCACTGGAACTGGTCTTGGTAGAAGGCCCAGCCGAGAGCCGCCGCTGGCGCGAGCAGGTGGAACGGGATCACTATCTGGGATGTCGCGTGCCGTTCGGCGCGCATCTGCGCTACTGGGTGCGGAATCGCGAGCGGGAGTTGGCCTGTTTGCTCTGGACCTCGCCGGCCTGGAAAATGCAGGCTCGCGACGAGTGGATTGGCTGGAGCGATCAGCAGCGACGGCGCAATCTTCAGGCGATTGTCAACAACGGCCGGTTTCTGATTTTGCCGTGGGTACGCGTCAAAGGACTGGCCAGCAAGATTCTGGCACGGAGCGCGCGGCAGATGCCGCGCGACTGGGAGATCCGTTACGGGTGTCGTCCGCTACTGCTGGAAACCCTGGTGGATGCCGCCCGTTTTCGCGGTACCTGCTATCGAGCGGCCAACTGGATCCAGGTTGGGCAAACCACCGGACGCGGCCGCATGGACCGGGAGCATAAAGCTCACGGAAAAGCCGTCAAAGACATCTACGTTTATCCACTGGTGCGCGATGCGCGGCAGCGGCTATGCGGGGAGTAACATCGAGGAGAGAGAGCTCGTTATGCCGACGAAAAACAACGCGGTTTCGCTGGAAATCTATCAGCTTAAGGTCACTTTGCTCGGCACGATGCCACCCATCTGGCGGCGGCTGCTGGTGCCCGCTACCTTGACGCTGGCGCAGTTGCACGACGTGCTGCAAGCCGCCATGGGATGGCAGGACTGCCATATGCACGAATTCAGCGCTGGGCGCCGGCACTTCGGAAAGCCCGATCCGGAAGACCGACTCATGGGAATACCTCCTGTCGAAAATGAGTGCACGGTACGCCTCGCCAGTGTGCTGGGCAGGGTCGGTGCCAAGCTCATCTACACGTATGATATGGGCGACAGTTGGGAGCATGGCATCGTTCTGGAGAAGCGTTTGCCTGCTGACCCAGGCACGGCCTATCTGGCCTGCACGGGCGGCGAACGCGCTTGTCCCCCTGAAGACTGCGGCGGCATCCCGGGATTTTACGACCTGCTGGATGCTCTCGGAGATCCCATGCACGAACAGCACAACGAACTGCGGGATTGGGTTGGCGACGATTATGATCCCGATGCTTTCTCCATCGACGAAATCAATCGGATGCTCGCGCCTCGGCGTGGGCGTCGGGGCAAAACTTCACGTGGTTGGGCACCAGCCCGGTAAACAAATACGTGAACTTTTCCATCGGTAATGCTGATAAAGGTGGGGATGTTGCCGTCCAAGTCCAGGAGCGTATGCAGTTTGACGGCGGCTTTGTGCTGGCGAA
>DATGIY010000476.1:0-2773 GCA_035295475.1 Terriglobales bacterium | reverse complement strand
TCCTTGACGGTGTGGCAATCCTCGCAACGATTGTTATAGGGCGCGGCGGCGAACTGCTTGTCATGCTCGTCCTGGTGGCAGTCGGTGCACGCGGCGAACTTCACGTTGTAGACGGTGTCCTTGCCCGCCGGCATATGGCACTTGTCGCAGGTGACGGAAACGTGCTTGCCCTCGAGCGGGTACTTCGACGTGGCATGCATCTTTACGTCGAAGAGTGACGGCTTCCAGCCGTCCACCACGTGACACTCGGCGCACTCTCCCTTGCTGGCGCGCGCGTCAAACTGCCCCTTGTGCGGGTTGTCCGTATGGCAGTCCAGGCACTTCGCGAAGGCGATCTCCTTTTTAAAGTCGCCCGATTTGTGGCACTGATCGCAGCCCACCTTGGCGTGCATGCCGAGTAGCGGATACTTCGTCTTGGAGTGATCGAAGTTCGACTCCTGCATATTCACTTTGTGCCAGGAGCCGGTGTTGTGGCAGGTGTCGCAGGCCTGTTTGAACTCGCCCTTGTGCGGATCGGTGTGGCAGGCGTTGCAGGTGTCGAACTTCATGTTGGTGTACTGCACGATGTGCTCGGGCCCGGCGGGGAAGTGGCACTTCTCGCAGGCCACCTGCATGTGCGCGCCGGTCAGGGGATAGTGCGTTTTGGAGTGGTCAAACTGCTTGGCCTGCTTCCAGTCCACGATGTTGTGGCACTTGGTGCATTCCCCGCCCAGCTGGCCTTTGTGGACGTCCTCGTGGCAGCTGACGCATTCTTCCGAAAGCCCCACGTACGATTTCGTCAGGTCCTTGTATTTGATCAGCGAGCGGTAGGCCGGAACGATGTTTTTCGGGGTGTGGCACTTTTCGCAGGAAACGCTGGCGTGCTTGTCCACCAGCGTATAGCCCGTCTGCTTGTGATCGAACTGCTTGATCGACGGTTCCCAGCGGATCAGCGTGAAATCTTCGCCGTTGTGCTCCAGGTGGCAGCGCACGCAATCGCGCCCGTTGGGATTGATCATGCTCAGGCGCGCGTGGTACCCCTTCTTGTCCGAAAGGCGTTGCGCGATTTCCTTGTGGCACTCGAGGCACTTAAAAGTGGGCTGAGCCGTGCCGAACTGGTGGCAGGTGTTGCACTGCGTCGACCCGCTCAGCGACTGGTGCGCTTTGGAGAGCGGGCCCGGCGAAATCTGCGCCCGCGCAGCGGACGGCAAAAGAACGATCGCGGAAACAGCCAGCAAAAAACCGAAGAGCAGCGGGAATCTCAATACGCTGGCACCGCGTGGCGTTTTTTCGGGAGGAAAAACCGGCACCCAGCGACCTCCGAAGAGCGGGAATCCGGGTCGTTCGACGACGCTCAACCCGGAATAAATTAACACGTAACGCCGGACAGCAAAGCAAGAAAGCCTAGCATTTGTGCCAAGCCGTGAATGCTGTACCAAAGGACAGGTGGAGGACGGTCATGTGTACTGTCCGGCAATTTGGCTCAGGAGAGCTGGGAGACGGGCAACGGCTTACATCACCACCTCTTTAGCAGTTGCAGTTGCGCGGCACTGTGACGAGCGTCACTGACCCTGATCGGAACGTGCCCCAAGATGGGTGACATGGAGGCTGCCATGCCATTTACCGCCGAAACCAAAGTCAGCGATATCGCCCTTTCGGGCTCTCAAAACCGGCAGGTTCTCGAGCAAGCCAAGGTCGATTTCTGCTGCGGCGGCGGCCAGTCTCTGCACCAGGCCTGCGCCCATTCGGGCGTCACGGCCGGGGAAATCCTGAGCCGCCTGCGCGAGAACGCCGCTTGTGTTGTCCCCGGGGAAGAAAACTGGCAGGCAGCGCCGCTCGCCGAAATTACCCGGCATATTCGCGAAAAGCACCACCGATACGTGAGGCAGGCGGTCCCGCGCGTGTACGCGCTACTCGAGAAGGTGATCGCCGCGCACGGCGCAAACCATACTGAACTGGCGCCGATCGCCGTTCTTTTTCAGGAAGTCGGCCGCGAGATGATCCAGCATATGCAAAAAGAAGAGCAGATTCTTTTCCCTTACATCGACGCGCTCGAAAGGGCTGCGGACGAAAACGCCCCGATTGAGCCGCCCTTCTTCCAGAGCGTGCGCAATCCGATCGCCGCGATGATGAAGGAACACGACGCGGCCGGCGCTTTGGTGAAGCAGATTCGCGGGCTGAGCGGCGGCTACCTCGTGCCTGAAGACGTCTGCGCCAGTTATGCGGCGCTCTACAAGGAACTCAAGGAGTTCGAGGCGGATCTGCACGAACACGTGCACCTTGAGAATAACGTTCTCTTTCCGCGGGCGGTGGAACTGGAAAGCGCGGCGGCATAAAGGAACGAGCCATGGCCTCCACGGTTGAAGTCCACGTACTCAGCGGCAAATTCCCCAGCGTCGTCGCTCCCGCATCTCCGGCGGAGATCATGGAGGCCGCGCGGGCGCGCGAAATTTCCTTGTCGCGCGTTCTGATTGCTTTCATCAGCTCCGGCCTTGCGTTCATGCTCCTGCCGGGCACTTTTCTCGGCGTCTGGAATCTCTTGCAGATCAGCGGGCGCGAGAGCGTCGCCTCGATCTCGCCGGGGTGGATTCAGGCGCACGGGCACGCGCAGGTGTTCGGCTGGATCGGGAGCTTTATCTTCGGAATCGGTTTTTATTCCATTCCCAAGCTGCGCGGCAGGGCCACGGCGGCAATTCGCGGCGCCTGGATCTGCTGGGCGCTCTGGACCGCCGGTGTGGCCATGCGCTGGGCGGCCGGCGTTTATCCGTGGCACTGGCGGCTGTTTCTTCCGCTC
>DATGIY010000475.1:0-3041 GCA_035295475.1 Terriglobales bacterium | reverse complement strand
CCAGACGCCCATGGCGCTCGGCGTAGTTCTGCAAAAACGAGTAGGCCAGCACCATGACGTCATCGCGCCGTTCGCGCAATGCGGGCAGCTTGATCTCGATAGTATTCAGCCGGTAATAGAGGTCGGCGCGGAAGCTGCCGGCCTTTACCAGTTCGCTCAAGTCGCGATTGGTGGCGCATATGATGCGCGCTTCCATGCTGCGCACCTGATTGCTGCCCAGGCGCTCAAAAGTGCGCTCCTGTAACACACGCAGCAACTTGATCTGGATATTAGGAGGGAGTTCGCCGATTTCGTCGAGGAAGATAGTGCCCCGTTCGGCGGCTTCAAAGCGACCGCGCCGGGCGGCACTCGCCCCGGTGAATGCGCCCCGCTCATGTCCAAAGAGCTCCGCTTCAATGAGGGTTTCCGGTAAAGAGGAGCAGGCCACGGCCACGAAGGGTTCGCGCGCGCGCGGGCTAGAGCGATGGATGGCCCGCGCCAGCAATTCTTTGCCAGTCCCGGTTTCGCCGCTGATCAGAACGGTGGCATCGGTGGCCGATACCTTGGAGGCGAAGCTGTAAACGGCGCGCATCTTGTCGTCGGTGCCCACCACGGCTACAAAATCGGTCAGGCGAGCGGCCGAGACCCGCAATTGCTCGAGTTCGCGTTGCAGCTCATAGAATTGTGCCGCGCGCCGCAATACCAGGCGTAATTCCTCCAGGGAACCGGTTTCCACAAAATAGTCGTAGGCGCCAGCGCTCCAGGCCATGCGCATGACCTGCCGGTCGGTGGTGGAGAGGAAAGCGACAACCGGAACGCCCGCGGGGTTGCGGACCAGCTTTTCCAGCCGCTCGAAGCGGGCAGCAAATTCGGGGTCGTCGCGGCCCGGCAGGCTGGTAATGACCACATCCCCGGCCAGCAGTTTCTCCCGGTCCTCGAGCGCAGCGGGGATGAGTGCGAAGTCCTCCCCCAGCTTTTCGCTCAGAACTGCGAAGAACTCCGACCGCTCATCCACAAAATGACACTTCATTGCTGCTGTACGCCTTCGGAAGCCTTTACAATCGGTTCTTCGTTGCTACGAGCCGCGCGCGGAGTGTTCCTCCGGTTACGTGACCTGGGCCTGTCTAGCGGGAAGAATCGATGCCATTATTCGCACAATGCTGATTATTAAGGCAACTGGAAGAAATACCCTAGCCAGCCAAAACCATGCCGGAGAAGAGCATGATAACGTGATCGCGCCTTTGCTGGAGTTCGGAACTGTAGCCTAGGGTAATTACCTTGGCAATGCCATCCTTATGGATTAGCCCGCCAGCCAGCAACGTATACTTTTACACAAGGTGCACACGAACGCTACCGACGAGTCTGGTTCCACTGCCCCCACCACGCCTGCCACTGCCCCCGTCGACTGCTATACCCATGACTACGAGATGGTGTTGGACAGGGCGTTGGCGGCTGCGGGCGAGAACAGCAAGTATTTTGCCCGTACCCGCGTAGAATGGCTACAGATAAAGCTGAAAACATTGCGTTTATCTCGTCCTGGTTCGATCCTCGATTTTGGCTGCGGGACGGGGGGCGCCATACCATTTTTGGCTGAAATGCTGTCTCCAGAGCGGCTACTGGGGGTAGACGGCTCCGCCGAAGCGATTCGACGGGCGCGTCTGAAATGCCGCAAAAACGGGGTGGAATTCGCCCAAAGGCACCAATATCAGGGGCATTCCGAGTTCGATTTGGCATTCTGCAACGGGGTTTTTCACCACATCGACCCTGGGCAACGTCAAGGGGCCCTCAGCTATGTCTATGAATCCCTTCGCCCAGGCGGGATTTTAGCGTTTTGGGAGAACAATCCCTGGAACCCGGGTACCCGCTACATTATGCGGCGGTGCGAGTTTGACCGCGACGCTCAGCTGTTGAGTATCGGCAAGGCTAAGCGGTTGTTAGGCTTGGCCAACTTTGAGATCCTGGATTGCAGCACCTGCTTCTATTTTCCCCGCTGGCTTAAGAGGTTGCGTGTGCTGGAGCCGGCGCTTTCGCGATTGCCCTTGGGGGGGCAATATCTGGTGCTTGCGCGCCGGGACGGATAGAGGCCACCCACTGGCTAGGCGGGACCAGCTCAACCAGACCGCCACTGGGGATAGGATTAGCACTCAAAACCCTACGCTATACTCCGCCCGTGGCTACTACCCAAGCAAACTTCCCGGCACAAAAGTCGAGGCTGCGGATCCTGATTGTGTTGGGATTGGCGGGAATGCTGGCGATGCAGGGGTGGCTATTTTTCTCTTTACGCCACCAGATTGAACAGGGATATCCGGATTTCACAATCTTCTACACTGCGGGCAAGTGCTTACGCCAAGGGAAGGGACGGCTGCTCTATGACACGAGCACGCAGATGGAATTACAGCGATCCTTTGCCTCTGGTGTGCAGCATCGCGCCGGGCCGCTGCCCTACAATCACCCGCCGTTTGAGGCATTATTGTTCGCTCCGCTGGCCGCGTTCCCCTATCCGGCCGCCTATTACACCTGGTTGGGCGTTAACGTCCTATTGCTGGCGGCTTATTACTTGCTTATCCGGTCTTTCCTGCCTGCGCTCCACCGATTTTCCCCTGCGATGCCTGTTCTGGCTACGATTGCCTTCTTTCCTGTGTACGCGACCTTGCTGCAGGGACAAGATTCGATTCTGCTTCTTTTACTGTGCACGCTTGCCTACTTAGCCTTACGTAAAGGGCGGGAATTCGGGGCCGGGGTTTTCCTGGGGCTCGGCTTGTTCCGGCCCCAACTCGCGCTGCCGTTGTTTGCCGTGCTGGTTTTGCGAAAGCGCTGGCGAGCTATTGCGGGATTCGCGGCAACAGGCGGCGCTCTTCTGCTGGTCTCGGCGGCAACAGTTGGTTGGAAAAGCCTGTTTGCCTATCCCCAATACGTGCTGAGGCTGAATGCGAATCTGGCCGCCAGTGGGATATATCCACGTGACATGCCCAACTTGCGGGGAATGCTCTTCAGCTTGATGGGCAGCGACAGCAATTTGGCCCAGTGGCTGACGATCCTGGCCTCGGCCGCCCTGGTGGTGT
>DATGIY010000474.1:0-3428 GCA_035295475.1 Terriglobales bacterium | reverse complement strand
GGATTGAATTCCAGCGCGGAACCCAGACCTTCAGCAAGACCATCGTGCCGCTGCCGACTGGGCCAGATGAATATGGCAGCGCGGGATTTGTGCCCGATCAGCCCAATATTGTGACTTCCCTGGAAGAGGGGCTCCCCGCCGATAAGGCGGGCATGAAACTGGGCGACACTATTGTCGCCGTTAACAACACGCCTGTGCGTTCGGTTCCGGCCATCATCCAGGTTCTGCAGGATAGCCAGGGCAAACCCGTGGTGTTCACCGTTTTACGCAACGGCAAGCAGTTAGATCTGACTATCAAGCCGGATCTGGTTTCGGTTCCAGGTGAGGACGAACCACGCTGGCGCATCGGCATCAGCTGTGATCCGGATGAGGTCACGCGGTTGCCGCTGGCGGCTGCCGTTCAGCAGTCCTGGCAGGACAATAAGAAGAGCTCCTACCTGATTCTGGAACTGGTGGAAAAGATGGTCCGCCACCAGGTTTCCATGCGGCAAATGGAAGGTCCCATTGGCATTGCCCGCGCCTCCGGCGAAGCGGCGCGCCAGGGCCTCTCGCCCCTGCTACAGCTAACGGCGGCGATCAGCCTGAACCTGGGAATCTTCAATCTGTTCCCCATCCCCATATTGGACGGCGGGGTCATTCTGATGCTGTTCATTGAGAGCCTGATGGGCCACGACATCAGCCTGCACGTGAAAGAGCGCGTTTACCAGATGGCATTCCTGTTCCTGGTACTGTTCTTCGTCGTCGTCATCTACAACGACCTGGTGAAGAGTCTGCCGGGACTGGCGCAGCGGCTGCCATAGGGAGGCGGTATGGCTGCTCGAAGGAAACTGAGCGCACTTCCCATGCTAAACTAAGCTCGGGATGGCAACTACCCAGCGCAGAAAGACTTACACCTGCAACATCTCTGATGTTCGCGTCGGCGGCGATGCCCCGGTCGTGGTGCAGTCCATGACCAACACCGATACTGCCGACGTCCCCGGCACCATCAAGCAGGTTGCCGCTCTAACGCGCGCCGGCTCCGAACTGGTGCGCGTCACGGTGAACAACGAGGCCGCCGCCGCGGCCGTGCCCCACATTGTGGATGGCTTGGAAAAGCAGGGCGTGCGCGTCCCCATCATCGGCGACTTCCATTACAACGGCCACCTGCTGCTGAAAAAATTCCCCGCCTGCGCCCGGGCGCTGGCCAAGTACCGCATCAACCCCGGCAACGTCAGCGTGGGTCGCAAGGACGACGACAACTTCCGCACCATGATCGAAGTGGCTGTCGAGAACGACAAGCCGGTCCGCATTGGGGTGAACTGGGGCTCGCTCGACCAGGCGCTATTAACCCGCATGATGGATGAGAACTCCCGCCTGGAGGAGCCCAAAGATGCACGCGACGTGACCATGGAAGCCATGGTGGTAAGCGCGCTGAATTCGGCTGCGAAAGCGGAACAGTACGGCTTGCGGCCCGATCAGATCATCCTTAGCGCCAAGGTCAGCGGCGTGCAGGACCTGATTGACGTTTACCGAAGCCTGGCGGCGCGCTGCCAATACCCGCTGCACCTGGGGCTGACCGAGGCGGGCATGGGGATGAAGGGCATCGTGGCTTCTACGGCCGCTCTGGGCGTGCTGCTGCAGGAAGGCATCGGCGATACCATTCGCGTTTCGCTCACGCCCGCGCCCGGAGGCGACCGCACCGAAGAAGTTTTAGTGGCGCAGCAGATCCTGCAGTCGCTGGGGATTCGCAGCTTTACCCCGCAGGTGACCGCCTGCCCCGGCTGCGGCCGCACCACCAGCACCTTCTTCCAGGAGATGGCGGAGCAGATCCAGTCTTACCTGCGCCAGCAAATGCCGGTGTGGAAGGCACGCTATCCTGGTGTTGAGGAATTGAAGGTGGCGGTGATGGGCTGCGTGGTCAACGGACCGGGCGAATCCAAGCACTCGCACATCGGCATTTCCCTTCCCGGAACATTCGAGGAGCCCAAGGCGCCCGTCTTCGTGGACGGCCGCCTGATGACCACCCTGCGCGGCGACAAGATCGTGGCCGAATTTATCTCCATCCTCAACGACTACGTGGAATCCCACTACGCGGCAAGAGAAGAAGTACCCAGTAGCTAGTACTCAGTACCCAGTTCTGCTTTCGAGGGTTTTTTGCCGAGCTCGCGGGCTGCGCTTGGAGACGATTCCATCCATGAAATGCATTTCACCCTGTGCTGGTTCGATCTGCCTAGCCGGCTAGACAGCTAGTCAGCCAGGCAGCTATCTAGCTATCTGGTCAGCCAGCCCCGGGCTCGCACCGTGAGCACAGCGTAGGGGAAAATCCAGAACATCAGGAAGAATGAGAAATAGCCGTAGAGCACGCCATACACGAAGTCCTTCGAGCGCTCGCTGCGGAGGTAATAAAGCATGTTGAACAGCGAAACCGTGCCTATGGCCAGCAGCATGCGCGGAATCATGCCGGGCCGGGCATAAGCCAGCATCACCAGCATGATCAAACTGAAGTAGTTCACGGGATAGCGCAGGTTGGAGGTGATGCGCTCCCACACCGAGATGATGCGCGGCACCAGCGGCCGTTTCCACACGATGCGCATGAAATTAATTTCTTCCCGCACGTAGCTGCGATCCCAGCGCAAAAACATTTTGCACATCTTGCTGTAGTGCTCCGGGACGATAGTGCGCACATGGGCCGAGCGCTGATAAACCGTGTCGTAGCCCTGAGCCAGCACCATGTTGGTCATGGCGCGGTCTTCGCCGAAGGTGCAGCGCGAACCGAGAAATTTCTGCTCCATCCAGGCAGGGAGCGCCTGGCGCACTACCGAGGTGCGATAGGCGGTCAGCGCGCCCGGGCAGCAGTACACCGTGCCATAGGATGATTCCACCGCGCGCATCAAGTCGAACGACAGGATGTATTGCACATGCAGCATGCGGGGAATGACGCCGCTGCGACGGTTGTAAACCTCTACTTTGCCGGCCACGGCACCAATTTTGGGATCGCGGAACGGCCCGGTGATGGCCAGCAGGGCGTTGGCGTCGATCACGCTGTCGGAATCCAGGGTAACGATCACTTCGCCCCGTGCTCGCTCGAAGCCCACGGCCAGGGCCGCTCGTTTGCCCTGGTTTTTCGGCTGGCGAAACGTAGTCACCATGTGGGGATAACGAGCGGCAGCGCGCTGGATGTGCACCCAGGTGTCGTCCTTGCTCCCGTCGTCTACGACGAAAATCTCAAGCCGACTGTGGGGATAGAGGGCGGTTGCCACCGACTCGATGGACTTCAACACCATCGGACCTTCGTTGTAGGCGGGAATGATGACCGTCAATTGGGGAGCATCGGCCATAGTAGCCGCGGGGAACGGCCGGTAACGAAACCAGAAGAAGGTGCGGAACAGAAGCAGACTTGCCCCCATGGCCATCCACAGGACGCTGGGACGCACCATAAGCTTGCCCCA
>DATGIY010000473.1:0-3133 GCA_035295475.1 Terriglobales bacterium | reverse complement strand
GTTCGACACCATTGTGGACGACGCCGACTTTGCCGGCGGCGACTTCAGCTTCTTTGACCGTGAAGGCATTCGCCTGACTGGCACCGGAATCGCCTTGACCAATCCCGGCAGCCTCTTCGCCAGCCTGCGCTCCAATAAATTCGAAGGACAGGCAAACTTTGTGAATCCCGGATTGTTCCTTTTCAATCTTGGGGCTGACTTCGACCTGACGCCTAAAATCCGCTTCTTTACTAATGCCAACTATTTGCGGTTCGATCGCACCGAGCCTCTGGAGTTGCTGCTGTTTCAAGGCCATATCCGGCACGCGCTGGGCACGGACCTCGGCATGGGTATCGAGTATCGTCCTCCCTTGACGGAGAATGTTGTGCTGACGGCGGGCGTTTCCTCGCTGATTCCGGCGGTGGGATTTCAACAAATTTTCAACTCGAAAGTCTTACCCGCGGGCTTTGCCCGAATGACCCTGCGATTTTGAGCATAGCGGACAATTCCATGAGAGATGGCGCGAACAGAACTGCGATTCGGGCGGGCCTACTGGTTGTGAGTACCTGTCTGCTGCCGATCCTGCTGGCCCCGCTGGCGCGTCCGCTTAACCGAAACGGCGGACAGCAAGGCATAACTGCCAACGACAACCAAACGCTGCTTGGGCAATCACAGGCCGATGCCGACCGTAAGTCCTCCGGCTGCATCAGTTGCCACACCGCGACCGACAGTCCCACCATGCACACTTCCGGTACCGTGCGCCTGGGATGTACCGACTGCCACGGCGGCGACGCAACGATCAGCGTGTCCCCCGGTCTGGCGATGAACTCTCCTGCCTACAACCAGGCCAAGCAGAAGGCCCATCCCAAGCCGCGCCTGGCCGAAGACGGTCGCAGTTCCGCCAACCCGGTGCGTTCCTATGCCCAGTGGCTCAAAGAAGATCCGCAGTACATCAAATTCATCAATCCGGGCGATCTGCGAGTGGCGGAAACCACCTGTGGCCGGTCCGGTTGCCATGCCGCCGAGGTATATCGGGTTCGCACCAGCATGATGTCGCACAGCGCCATGCTGTGGTCGGCGGCGCTTTATAACAACAGTTCCTTCCCTCTGAAGGCACCGCATTTTGGCGAGAGCTACGCTGCCGATGGCACGCCGCAGGTGATAAGAACTTACCCGCCACCGACTCCCGAGGAGACGCGTACCAAGGGCATTCTCCCCTACCTGGAGCCCCTGGAACGCTGGGAGATTTCCCAGCCCGGCAACGTGCTGCGTATTTTCGAACGCGGCGGCCGCAAGAAGCCGGAGGTGGGCAATCCCATCTTGGGTGAAGATCCGGGAAAGCCCGACATCAAACTCGGGGAGCGCGGTTTCGGCACCCAGTTGCGCATCGACCCTACCTTCCTCGGACTGCAAAAGACGCGCCTTCTGGATCCGGCGCTCTATTTCCCTGGCACCAATGATCAACCCGGCGACTATCGCGCCAGCGGCTGCAGTGCCTGCCATGTGGTTTATGCCAACGACCGCTCTTCCCAGCATTCCGCCTCCTACGCGAAGTACGGCAACCTGGGCATGACCGCCACCGTTGACCCCACGATTCCCAAGAATGAATCTGGGCACCCCATCAAGCACCAGTTCACGCGTGCCATTCCCTCCAGCCAATGCATTGTTTGCCATATCCACCCGGGCACCAACATGGTGGCCACCTACTACGGCGATACCTGGTGGGATAACGAGGAAGATGGGGAACGTATGTATCCCGCCCGGCAGCGCCATCCCAGCGACGCCGATCGCATCCGCCTGCTCCAGCGCGACCCCGAATCGGCGACCGCGCACGGGCTGTGGGCCGACGTCAATTTCCTGGAGAAAACGGGGACGCCGCAATTCAACGCCAATTTGAAGCAGGTCCAATTCGACGATTTTCACAGCCACGGCTGGCTGTTTCGCAAGGTTTATCAGCGCGACCGCGCCGGCAATCTCCTGGACAAAGATGGCAAGACTATCTCCTTCAACGATCCCGACAAGTTCCAGAAAGCCGTCCACCTGGACGACATTCACCTGGAAAAGGGCATGCAGTGCATCGACTGCCACTTCGTCCAGGACAACCACGGCAATGGCAAACTCTACGGCGAAACCCGCAATGCCGTTGAGATTGACTGCATCGACTGCCATGGCACCATTCAGTCCCATGCCAATCTGAAAACTTCCGGTCCGGCCGCTCCGCCGGGGGGCACCGACCTTACCCTGCTGCGCACCCCGTGGAAAGATCGGCGCTTTTACTGGAAAAACAACCGCTTGTTCCAGCGTTCCATGGTCAATCCAGATGAGCAGTGGGAAGTGGTCCAGGTGCTGGATTCGATTACGCCGGGAAACCCCCACTACAACGAGAAGTCGCGGCTGGCCAAGACACTGCAAAAGGATGGCAAGACCTGGGGCGCCCCGGCACCGGAATCATCCCTGGCCCACGGCAACAAGAGCATGACCTGCTACACCTGCCATTCCGCGTGGCTGCCCACTTGTTTTGGATGCCACCTGCAGCAGGTCGCCAATGCGCGCACCCGCATGCTGCACAATGAAGGTCTGACTACCCGCAACTACATTTCCTACAACTTCCAGGTGCTGCGCGACGACATGTTCATGCTGGGCATCGACGGCACCGTCACCCATAACCGGGTAGCGCCGGTGCGTTCCGCCTGCGCCATTCTGGTCAGTTCCCAAAACGCGGACCGCGACTGGAGTTATTACCAGCAGCAGACCGTGTCCTCCGAAGGTTTCAGCGGGCAGTCGTTCAGCACCTTTGTGCCGCACACGGTGCGTGCCCGCGAAACCCGCACCTGTACCGACTGCCATGTTTCGAGCCGAGATGACAACAACGCTTGGCTCGCCCAGGTGTACCTGCTGGGTGGGGGGTTCATGAATTTCATGGGTCGCTACGTTTTCGTAGCCAGCGGCAAGGGCGGCTATCACGCGGTGGCGGTGGCTGAGCATGATGAACCGCCCACCATTATTGGCAGCGGCTTTCAGAAAGTAGCCTATCCCGAAGACTATGCCCGCTTCGTCCACGGCAACCGCGAACTCCACGAAGCTTCCCACCACCCGGGCGACGTGCTGGACCTGCAAGCGCGCGGCGAATATCTGTATGCGGCTATCGGCAAGG
>DATGIY010000472.1:0-4229 GCA_035295475.1 Terriglobales bacterium | reverse complement strand
TTCTGACTTTGTTCCTCTGGCTACTCCCTCTGATCCTATTCATCCCTCATCCTGCCCAGGCCTATGTGGGACCCGGCGCGGGTTTCGCGGTGCTGTCCTCCTTCTGGACCATCTTCATTGCATTTTTCTATTCGCTTTATGCTTTCGTTACCTGGCCGCTGCGCCAACTGTTTCGTTTCCTGCGCCACCGCCACGCCTACGGTAAAGCGGGAGCCAAACGCGTGGTCATCCTGGGCTTCGATGGCATGGATCCGAGACTCGCCGAAAGATACATGAGCGAGGGCAAGTTGCCTCACCTCGCGCAATTGCGCGACATGGGGACCTTCCGCCGCCTGCAAACCACGTTTCCGCCCATCTCACCGGTCGCCTGGTCCACGTTTCAGACCGGCACGAATCCCGGCAAGCACAACATCTATGATTTTCTGGCACGCGATCAGGGCAGCTACTTGCCTTTCCTGTCGTCCGCGCAGATCAGCGGACCTAAGCGCCGCCTGCGGCTGGGCAAATATTCAATTCCCCTGGGCAAGCCGCAGATCAAGCTGCTACGCCGCGCCAAACCGTTCTGGCACTGGCTGAGCGAAGCGGGGATCTTCTGTTCCGTTTTGCGTGTCCCGGTCACATTCCCCCCGGAGAAGTTTTCCGGCGTGCTGCTGTCGGGCATGTGTGTACCCGATTTAAAGGGAAGCCAAGGAACGTTCTGCTTCTGTACCACGCGCCCCAATGGCAAAGGTATTGAAGAGGGCGGCGTTCGGATTTCCATGGAACGCCGCAATGGCTCATTCTTTTCCTACATTCCCGGACCCGATGATCCCATGAGCGAGCAGCCGGGCAAGGAATTACGTGCCCGGTTTCGCCTTCAGCCTTTTCCGGAGCGTGGTGAGGCCCGTATTGAACTCGATACGGAGAGCCTCACGCTCCAACTGGGGCACTATTCGGAGTGGATTTCGGTTCAGTTTAAGGCTGGACTGGGCATCACCGCCCATGGCATCTGCCGCTTTTATCTGAAGCAAATCGCGCCTGAGGTCGAGCTGTACGTGACCCCGGTCAATATCGATCCCGGAAGGCCTGATTTGCCTATTTCCCATCCCCTCACCTATTCCATGTACCTGGCTCGACTATTCGGACCGTACGCAACCCTGGGATTAGCGGAGGACACATGGGCGCTCAACGAGCAGGTGCTCGATGACGACGCTTTCCTGGTGCAGGCCTATGGCAATCACGAGGATCGCGAGCGCATGCTGTTTGACGCGCTGGAGAAGACGCCGCGTGGAATGTGCGTCTGTGTTTTTGATACCACCGACCGCGTGCAGCACATGTTCTGGCGCTATTTGGAAGATAGTCATCCGGCTCAGCAACAGCACCCATTGCAATCGCGACACGCCAAGGTCATCGAAGAACTCTATCAGCGGGTTGATCGCGTCGTGGGTCGCGTGATGGAGCATCTGGACAAAGATTCCCTGCTGCTGGTTATTTCCGATCACGGCTTTCAGAACTTTGCTCGCGGCCTCAACCTCAATAGCTGGCTGCTGCAGAACGGATACCTGGCCTTGAAGCCAGGCGCAACCGGCCGAGGGGAATGGTTTCACGACGTGGACTGGTCGCGCACGCGCGCCTACAATTTCGGTCTCAACGGCTTGTTTCTGAACGTACGCGGGCGTGAGCGAAACGGGATTGTGGCCCCCGGCGCCGAATGCGAGGCATTGAAAAAAGAACTCCGTCAAAAACTGGACGGTCTCAAGGACCCGCAGACTGGCAAAGTCGCAATCACCGGCATCTGGGAGAACGACTCGGTCTACACCGGTCCGTACGTTGGCGGTTCGCCCGACCTAATCGTGGGCTACGGCGATGGGTACCGTGCTTCCTGGGACGCGGTGACGGGAAAAGTCTCAGATCAGATTTTCGAGGACAACACCAAAGCCTGGAGTGGCGACCACTGCGTGGACCCGCGGCTGGTGCCGGGCGTGTTGTTTTCCAACCGCAAAATCGCCGACTCCCAACCTGCCATCGCGGACGTGGCTCCGACCATGCTGCGGCTTTTTGGCTTAGCCACTCCACCTCACATGGATGGGAAGTGCTGGACGTGGTCGGAATCCGCGACGGCCACAGCCGCCGCCTGTGATTGACCAGCCTTCCTAGGGCCCTGAGCGACTGCCGCACCCCAGTTACGTCGCAAAGCTTTCGACGGAGGCTCGTTCCGCCGCGTCGCCCAGGTACTCTTCGATGCTCACTCCCACCCCGGTAGCCGCGCCGGGAATAGGCGATTCCAGGCGTACCACTTTGCAGCGGCAACGTACAACCACCCCGGGGTCCGCCGCGCTTGGCCGAATCACTACCTCGACCAGAGTGCCCATATTGGGCGCGGAGCTACAGTAAAAGAACATTCCTGTCTGACTGATGTCTCGCAATAGACCGACTGTTTCCTGCCCTTCCGCCGAAATGGCTACCGGCATCACGGCCAGGCCTCTAGGTTCGACGCGTCGATTGTTGCAGGCGTGCCCGTCATTCCATGCACAACCCGCAGCAGCCATCGCAAAAATATTGGGCGTGTAAGCTTGAGTTGAAGTTGCCATCCTGCCTGATACGTTGCACGTCTGTTGCCTTTTCTGCTCTGCTGAAACCACGCCACTTACCAGAATGCGGCCTACTTGCCCGTGTAAGTCTTTCGAGGTGACCCTTATTTTTCCTGGGTACTAGAGTGCTCTCAAGGCGGCTCGGGTATTGCGGGAATTAGCTGGTTAGGACAGTGAAAACACGGGAATTACTCGTAATGCAGGGCCTCAATGGGATCCATTCTCGCCGCCTTGCGCGCGGGATAAAAACCAAAGAACACACCCACCGCCACGGCAAACACGCTCGCTATAACCACCGCCTTAAGGGAGAGTTCCACTGGCCAACCTAATAGCTGGGTTATTCCTATCGAGCCACCCGCGCCCAGCAGCACACCCATGGCCCCGCCCATCAGGCTTAGCAGAATCGCCTCGCTTAAGAAATGTAGTTGAATATTGTTTTCCGTGGCCCCGACGGCCATGCGCACTCCGATTTCCCGTGTGCGCTCGGTGACGGAGACCAGCATGACATTCATAATGCCGATGCCGCCGACCAGCAGCGCCACCGAGGCGATACTCACCAGCAATGCCGTGAGGACTTTGCTGGCTGCGAGCTGTGCCTGAATGATGTCCTCCGGGCTGCGGATATTGAAGTCGTCCTCTTCGCCGGTCTTGATGTGGTGACGCTCCCGGAGCAGAATGACCGCTTGCTCCGTTGCTTCTTTCACCGCTTCCGGAGATACGGCGGAACACATGATGTCCTTCAGCCAGGTGATGCCCGCGATTTTCTTCTGTACGGTCGTGTAGGGCATGATGATGGTATCGTCCTGGTCCTGGCCAAACCACGACTGACCCTTGGGCGCCAGCGTCCCAATCACCTTGCAGGGAACATCGCTGACCCGGATCACCTTGCCCAAGGGATCTTCCGCCCCAAACAGCTGCTGGCGCACGGTTTCACCTACGACGCACACGTCGGCGCTGCGGCGCACATCCTCTTCGGTGAACGGCACGCCGGTTTCCACCTTCCAGCGTTTGATCTCGAAGTAGTCGGGCCCCTCGCCGCGGTAAATGGTGCTCCAGTTCTGGTTCCCGTAGACGATCTGTACCGAACCATCCACCTGGGGGGACACGCTCTTAATCAGCCTGACCTGCTGCAGGATGCCGTTGGCGTCGCCGACCGTCAGGGTTTTGGTTTGATGGCTGCCCAGATGGACCCCACTGCGCGTGCGGCTTCCGGCCTCAATCCATACCAGGTTGTCGCCCAGGTTGTGGAGTTGCTCCTCGACCTGAGCCGATCCGGCGGAGCCGATAGCAACCACGCAGATTACCGCGCCGATCCCGATCATGATGCCCAACACGGTCAGGCTACTGCGCATCTTGTTGCGCGCCAGAACGCGAACGGCATCTCGCAGCATGGATTCAATCTGCATAGGGCGATAACGGGACAGCATACAGCATCCCTGCGGCCCAATCTGTGATCTAGCCCACGGCAGTTCTAGCGCGCCATCATCCGCATTCCTTGCGATTTTAGGCACTTGCGGCGAAGGCACCCGGTGAGGGCAGTCCAGAGAGAATCACAATCAATCGAAAGCATTCGCTATCAAAACGACAGTATTGACAACTTTTCGCAACCGGAGTAGCTTTCCTTCCGTCGGGGCTCTTCTCGTCACGCCTCGGCAGGGA
>DATGIY010000471.1:0-2049 GCA_035295475.1 Terriglobales bacterium | reverse complement strand
TGGAACGGCGCGGCGCAATCCACGAATCCCGAACCCTCCTGCACGCCTATGTCGGTCTGGAACGTGCTGGTGGAGATGCCGGACCCGGTCGAGGTAAACAGCCCCATGCCGCCGGACTTTTCACTGGGCACGATGGCGTTGTCGCTGAGGCCGGCGAAATCACTGGCGGGGAATTTGTAGATGCCCGTGTTGCCGCTGGGATCGGGATAGGTAACGGTGAAGTAGCCGCCTCCTGAAGTGCTGTATTCACAGGAAGCGCTGGGAACGAAGTTCACGTATTCCGAGCCCACCCAGGAACCGACGGTGTTTACGCCGCCCGCGGGAGTCACAGCATAGACCTGGTTGGCGTCTTCCGCGGCAACCATCAACTGTCCGCCGTAGGGAGCGAAGTTCGAAGGTGCGACCGCAGGCCCTTCCACGTGGGTCGGAATGTTGGCCAGCAATGTGGCTTGCCCGGCGGCATTCACCTGCCAGATGTTGCCGTCGAAGCCGGTGACCAGCATGTTGTAGCCGAAATTTCCCAGGCGATCGAAGGTGATCCCGTTGGCCGAACTTGGCGGCAGCCCGGGAATGGTGGTGAACACGCTGACGTTCGTGCCGTCCGCGGAAACCTGGATGATCTGCCTTCCCTGCGTGATGTAGAGGTAGTTGGGAGGAAATCCGCCGAGCCCCGGCGCGATGGCGATGTATTTTTCCAGGCAGCCTCCGCCGGTACCGGGAAGAGTGGCGAAAATGCTCTTGTTGCCGGCAGGATCAATGGAGAACACGTGGGTTTGGTCGCCGCAGTACTCGGTGGCGTACAAGTTGTACTGGGTTGCAGCCACCCCGCTGGGGTCATCCATGCTGGTGAAAAACGTAGGAGTCGCAGCTGGGGCGAACGAAGCCAGCAGCAGCAGAGCCGCCAGGACAAAATAAAATTTGTGGACCCTCAAAATGATCTCCGCAGTAAAGAACAACCAGGGAAACATCGCCAGGTTTGACCGTCGAGAGCGGCGGGAAAAGCCGGCAGGATAAGCATTCGCACTTAGGCCGAGAGTAGCAGATGGGTTGTTTTTTTAAGCAAGGCATTGCACTTAGAGGCACGTCAATTAGCGCTTAATCCGCGTGACCAAAGTAACCGTTCGGCGCTAAGTCCTTGTTGGAGAGGTCTTTGCGCATTTCCGTCATAACGAAACTTTCTTCTGTCGGGAGGGTTTAGAGGGGTGCCACCCATTTGCAGCTTTCAGGTGGCCGGACCAGTCAACCATGAAGTTCAGTCTCACTTTCGGATTCGCCGCGGTCCTGCTGATGACCGTGACCGCGTTCGGCCAGGCGGCGCCGGTGAAGCCGCCGCAACACGCCCCCAATAGTCCCAACGCCGCGCCGGTGGATCATCGCGATCATGGGCGCGCAGTGCCCGCCCTGTGCAACGATGTTCAGCTTCACGAGCAGGCCATAGCCCTGCAGCACAAGATCGCGGCAGATGAAGCCGTCGCTCATGCCGCTAAGGCGCAACACGGCGCCAACAGTCCCGACGCCATCGCCAAGTATCAGCAGGTGAAGGCGGAGGTGGCGGAGTTGAATTCCCTGCGCGCCAAGCACATGGCCGACGAGGCCGCCTGCCAGGCGCAGGAACAGCAGGAGCGCGCCGCTCTCCAGAGCCAGCAGAAGAACCACCAGGATGCGCAGAACCGCGGGCCCAACGTTCACCAGAACGCGGGAAGGGGTTTCGGGGGCCGCCACTAAGTTCCGCCTGAACGCCCCTCATTCCTTCCGGGAATATGTCCCGCCGACCGCTCACCTGGGCCATCCTGCCGCTGTTCCCGTTCGAATAATCGCGGGGAACACAAAAACTTTGCGAGAGTAGATACAGGACTGCCCGACACCGCGGCAGGATCACGCCCGCTGCGTGCGCTGCTCGAAGGTATGTCTGGCAATTCCGGCGCTGACTAGCGCCGCGAAATATCTCCCGCTGACGCGACTCGAGCATCGCGCCGTGGTTCACACGGAGTGAGGAAGGGATAGACATCGGGGGCTGCCCCGGCTGCCTTTCGTATCTTGTTTCGCGTG
>DATGIY010000470.1:0-5372 GCA_035295475.1 Terriglobales bacterium | reverse complement strand
CGCCATAGCTAATCGGCTGCGCCGGCGGTTTCGGAGGCGCGCTCCAGTTGGCGTAAAATCGCATCCGTCATCTGCGTGGTCGAGGCCGCGCCCTGGGAAATGGACTTGGGCCCGCCGGAGATGCGCATCATGTCGTAGGTGCGCACCTTACCTTCGCGCACGACCTCCGCAATCGCGGCGCGCACCCGCGTGGCTTTGTGGCGCTCGCCGATGTGATCGAGCATCATGGCCGCGGAGAGGATCATGGCAATGGGGTTGACGATGGGCGGATTTAGCTGCGCGTACTTCGGGGCCGAGCCATGCGTGGGCTCGAACACGGCAACTTCCTGGCCAATATTCCCGGAGGCGGCAAAACCCAGGCCGCCGACCAAACCGGCAAAAGCGTCGGAAATCACGTCGCCGAAGAGGTTGCTGGCGATTATACAGCCGTAATCTTCCGGATTTTTGGTCAACCACATGGTTTGGGCGTCAATATTGGTAGACCAGAGAGGGATAGTGGGGTAATCCTTCGCCACTTGCTTGGCCACTTCCTCCATCATCCCACTGGTTTCGCGCAGCACATTGGGCTTCTCGCAGATAGTAACGTTTTTGTAGCCAAATTTCTTGGCGTATTCGAACGCTGCGCGGCAAATGCGTTCGGCAGCCGGGCGGGTGATGATACGCAAGGAAACCGCCAGGTCCTCGCCTTTTACATTGTGAAACGGCTTGAACTTGGGATGGGTAGCGAAGGCAGCACGCACTTGCTCCGGGGGGTTGGTCCACTCCACCCCGGCGTACAGCCCTTCAGTGTTCTGGCGGAAAACCACCACATTGACTTGCGGCTCTTCATAGCCGCCGCCCGGCTTTATGCGCACGAAATTGAGAGGATTGCCGGGGAAGCCAATGCAGGGACGCAGGCAGATATCCAGCCCAAAGCGCTGGCGCATGGTCACGATGGGGCTGTAATAGGTGTAGCCCTTGCCCCGCAGTTCCGGCTTGAGCTCGGCGTCGGCCTCTTTTTTGGGTTTTGAGGTGATAGCACCGAACAGACCCAGTTTATGTTTAGCCAGGAGATCAACCGTGCGCTCGGGCAAGGCGTTACCTTCGTCGATCCAGCACTCCCAGCCAATATCGGCGTGCACGTACTCGGCCTCGAAGCCGACCGCGTTGAGAATGCGAATGGCCTCCGGCAGCACCTGATTGCCAATGCCATCGCCGGGCATGATTACGATCGTGGGTTTGGGCATGAAATCTCCGCAGATTTACGATTGTAGATTTGCGATTGACGATTGAAAACCTCGGTGGTACAAGTTTCACGTTTCAAGTTTCGAGTTTCAAGAGCAACCCCCCTGTGTTTTGAATCTTGAAACTGGATACTTGAAACTGGTGCTTGTCAATCGTCAATCTGCAATCGTCAATCTTTGAGTCCCAGCTTCCTGGCCACCAGGTTCTCGACGCCACGCGCCACCACCAGCGATTGTGGCACGCTGCCCAGGGGCGGGAAGTGGAACTTATCACTGCGGTATGTGATTAGGCCGGAGGTAAAGTCCACCTCCACTTCGTCGCCGGGCATGATGGACTTGACGCCTGTCTCGAGCTGCGGCGCGAACTGCTGCCGCAAGCGCTTGATGAATTCCGGCGCTTCGATACATAAGAACCCATTATTGAAGGCGTTGCGCAGATAAGTCTGGGAAAAGCTGGCGGCAACTACCAACGGAATGCCCTTGGCCTGCAGAGAGGTAACCGCCTGCTCGCGGCTGGAACCGGTGCCGAAGTTAAAGCCGCCGGCGAGGATGTCGCCTGCCCGGGTGTTGCGGGCGAGCTGCGGATCATAGTTTTCCATGATGACCTTGGCCATCATCTCCGGGGTCATATCGTCGCGGTAGGTGTAGTCCTTGCCGTAGATGGCATCGGTGTTGATGTTGTCGGCGGTCAGAAACACCAACCGCCCCTGGACCCGCGGGGGGAAGCCGGGAAGAATTTCGACTTTTTCAGGAGCGCCGGCCGCCGTGCCGCCAAGTTCGCTGTACTGGCGCGTAATCGTAGAGGAATGGAGTTTCGCTCCCCCGGGGCCGCTGATGTATCCCGCCATCGCGGAGGCAGCTACGACTTCCGGACTGGCCAGGTAACAGCGAGCGTCGCGCGAACCCATGCGGCCTTTGAAGTTGCGATTGGTAGCGGAAATACCTACTTCGCCCGGCTCCAGCAGACCTACACCCAAGCCGATACAGGGTCCGCAGCCAGAGGGCAAGGCGATGGCGCCGGCGTCCAGCAGCGCCTGCCAGGCGCCGCGGCGTGTGGCTTCCTCCTGCACCCAGCGGCTGGCCGCACCCAGGTAGAACTTCACACCAGAAGCAACCTTCTTCCCCTTCACCACGCGCGCGGCAGCTTCCAGATCCTCCAGACGGGAATTGACACAGGAAAGCAGATAGGCCTTCTGAATCGCGACCTTTTTCTGTTCCATTTCCGCGAGCGAAGCCATCACCTGCACCGTGTCCGGGCCGGATACGTGGGGGGCGATCTCGTTGAGGTCGAGAGTAATGCGGGCGGCGTAAGCGGCGTCAGGATCGGGTTGGGGCGGGTCCGAGCGCCAGCGCTCAAGATCGGCAAAGGAAAAGCGTTCGATGCCCTGCTTCGCCAGGGCCTCATGTATGCGGGCCAAGTAAGCCACGGTCACCTGGTCACAGGGGAACCAGCCCACCAGCGGTCCCCATTCGGTGCTCATGTTGGAGATGGTGAAGCGGGCATCCATGGAGAGGCTGGCCACGCCCGGACCGGTGAACTCCACCGCGGAATTGAGCACCTCGTCATGGTTGTAAAGACCGCAGAGCGCAATGATGACGTCTTTGCCGGTGGCGCCAGCCGGCAGTCGCCCTTCCAGCACTAGCTGCACGCTGCGCGGAATTTGCCACCAGAACTCGCCTGTGGCCCACACGGCGGCTGCGTCCGTACGCACCACCGGCGTGCCCACCGCCGCCAGCGCGCCGTACATATTGGAGTGCGAATCAGAGGCCACCACGAACGATCCCGGCACGACGTATCCCTTTTCCACCATGATCTGGTGACCGATGCCGGAGCCGGCCGGGTAAAAGTCCACGCCATGCTGTTTGGCGAACGCCTCAATGGCACGGTATTTCTTCTGATTTTCCTCGCTCTGGTTCTGGATGTCGTGGTCGAGAGCGAAGACGGGCTGGCGCGGGTCGCGAAGGCTCCTGGCGCCGATGCCCTGAAACTTCTTCATAACCGCCGACGTGTTGTCGTGGGTCATGATGTGGTGCGGGCGGATGGAAACGAAGTCGCCGGCGCGAAGCGGGCGATTGGGTCCCTCCGCCAGATGGGCCTGTGCGATTTTTTCAACCATGGTTTGGGCCATAACTATTCCTGCACCAGCAACCAATTTCCTGTCATCCTGAGCGAAGCTTAGCGATCTGCTTGCAGATCGGTAAGCGGAGTCGAAGGACCTTGCGTTTTCCGGCGTACGTCTGAAGCACAAGGTCCTTCGACTCGGACGGGCATCTGTATGGCCCGTCCTCGCTCAGGATGACATGCGGAAGAAAGTTTGTGCTGTGACAAGAAATACATCAGCGGCCATACTTTCTATGACTTCGCCTTGTCGGTTTCGTCAGCGTGACGCCCTTGCCCACGTTCCCTTTCAGTAGCCGCATTAACTCGCTCACCGAGCGCAATTTCTCCAGCTTCCACACCGCATCTTTCACTTTTTGCTGTGCCGGCTTGGACAGCACGCCTTCGGCGAGAGCGGCGAACTTCTCCTCGATCTCGTGGTCGGAAAGCGGATTGCGCGGGTCGCCTTTGGGAAAATCCAGCTGTTTCGTGAATTCCTTCCCCTCGCTGGTGCGGATGGTGACAATCACCCGCTGCAGCGCGGGGAATACTTTCTCGATTTCGGGGTCGCCCACTACCTCCACCTTTCGCAACTGCGCGCGGATCGCCGGGTCCATGATCTTCTCCGGTGTGAACTGCAGGGGCGTGACCTGGCGGTCGACCAGGGCGGCGGCGATCACATAGGGCAGCGAGTGGTCGGCGGTCTCCTTGCTGCGCGGGTCGTACTTGCTGGGATCGGAAAGAATGTCGGCCGCACGCGCCAGCGAGCGAATGCGAACCTTCTCCACCTGCTCCGGCTTCAGGTCGTGCTCGCGCACCAGGTCGAGCACCGCGGAAATGGGCGTGTGAGTCAGCGCTTCCGTGGGAAAGGCCTTCATGCCGCACTGAGTAATGCGCCAGGAGTCTCCCAGGCCATCGGTGAGGACACTCAGCTTCCACCCCGGGCCAAAGCAGTGAGCCAGGCCTTCCTTGCCGTCCACCACGTGCTCAGGGCCGGTATAACCCTTTTCGGCCAAAAGTGCCGCTAGTACGCCGCTCTGCGTGGCCAGAGGATCCACCGTGTTCTTCATCATGGTGAGCTTGCCGGCTGTAACCGCGCCCAGGGTGGCATGGCGGCTGGCGGAAATGCCGATAGCGTGCTGAATCTGCTCCCAGCCGAGGTGCAGGGCGCGCCCGGCCACGATCGGGGAAACAAAAGCGGTCAGCGTGGCATGGTGCCAGCCGCGCTCGCGGATGCCGGGCACGGCGGCTTCGCAGAAGCGACATTCAAACTCATGGCCCAGCACCAGCCCCACGATCAGCTCACGTCCGTCGCTTTTTGCGCGCTCGCAGCCGGCCAGCGCCGCGGGGAACATGTCGGAAGGATGCGCCGGATCCTGCTTCCAGTAAATGTCGTTGTAGTCCATGCAGCGGATCATGAGCGCGTTGGCCAATGCGGCAGAGACCGCATCCACCTTCTTGCCCGTGCCAATCACGGTGGCGGGGCCGCTGCCGGCGGTTTCGTCCAGCACCTGCAACGCGATCTTGACGTCGTGCTGCTGGTACCCGCCAAGCGCGCAGCCCAGGGAGTCAAGCAGGAAGCGCTTGGCCTGGTAGATGGCGTCTTTGGAGAGCTGGGAGAATTTCAGTTCTGCAGCCCAGCGCGACATCTCCGCGGTAACTGTCGTTTTTGCGGTGGTTTGGGCAGTAGCCATGTTCAGTTGGCAGTTGTCAGTGGTCAGTAGTCGGTTTGTGTTCGGCCCACAGGCCAAAATACTAATTACTGACAGCTATTTCTTCAGGTTCTTGAACGGCAAATACGCCATGAAATCCGCGTGATGCACGATGTACGCCTCTGTTGTCCGCTTTACCAGGTCACCCTCTGCAGCGTGAGCAGCAATGATGTGGCAGACACTATCGGGCACGCCACACTCCATGGCCAGCGCCACCCCGGTAAAGGGATGGCGCAGGAACTCGCCGCGCTCGCTTTGCCGGGTCACGGACTTCCCTCCGGTTTCCACATTTTCATACTCCAACAACTTGCCTACATCAGCCAGAATCGCCCCCGCGAT
>DATGIY010000469.1:0-3676 GCA_035295475.1 Terriglobales bacterium | reverse complement strand
TGCTCGTCGCGTTCGAAAACCTGTGTGCCCTTTTTGGTCTCAATCCTTACCGGCACAATTTCGTCGCGAAAGCGTCCCGAATTGACCGCCGCCGCGGCCCGGGTTTGGGAGCAGAGGGCAAACTGATCCTGTTCTTCGCGGGAGATTTTGTACTGCTCGGCCAGAACCTCAGCGGTTTCGCCCATCACCATTTTGGCCAGCGGACAGAAGAAGCCATCGCGGTACATGCCGTCCACCAGGTCGGCATTGCCCAGGCGGTAGCCCCAGCGCGCGCCGTCCAGGTAGTAGGGCAGGCGGGACATGGATTCCGTGCCGCCGGCGAGCACGCATTCCAGGTTGCCGTGAGAGATTTCCTGGTAACCGAGCGCGATGGACTTCATGCCCGAGGCGCAGGCCATGTTGATGGTGTAGGCGGGCACCTCCTGGGGCACACCGCTGCGCACCGACACCTGGCGGGCGGGATTGGGGCCGCCACCGGCCTGGCGCGCGTTGCCAAAGATCGTTTCCTGCACCTGCTCCGGGTGGACGCCGGCGCGCTCCAGCGCTGCCTGAGCGGCAATGACCCCCATGTCGGCGGCCGTGAGCGAGGCTAGCGAGCCGCCAAACTTGCCGATTGGGGTTCGCACCGCCGAAATAATGAAGACGTCTGGCAAGGCTTCCTCTCTGTTCCAGTCTAGCATCGCCCACTCGGCGCCCGGTATTCTGGGCCGTCATTCGCCCGATTGACCAGAAGTAGCGT
The DNA here is from genome assembly GCA_035295475.1 of Terriglobales bacterium. Classification (GTDB taxonomy): domain Bacteria; phylum Acidobacteriota; class Terriglobia; order Terriglobales; family Acidobacteriaceae; genus JAICWP01. The sequence continues at coordinate 2,937 of DATGIY010000469.1, read as the reverse complement.
CTATAATCACCGTGAGCGAAGTTCGCAATGCCCTCCTTGCGGAATCGAATTAACCTCCGGCGCTGGTATCCCCGCAGCCTGCTCGGCCGCCTGGCGGCATACATTCTGGCCATCGACCTGTTTCTGTACCTGCTGCAGTGGATTCTGCGACTCGCCGGAAGCAAGGCCGGCGCCAGCCTGCAAGGTTGGACCGGCTTCCTCACCTTTATCGCTGCCATTCTGTTTTTCCTGCTTTTCGTGCGCTGGTTGCGCAATGACCTGATGTGGCGCCTGCGCAACCGCCTGATCGTCACCTACGTGTTCATGGCGGTTGTGCCCATCCTGCTCCTGGTGGTGATGGCCGGGATAGCGGGATACATCTTCGCCGGCCAGTTTGCTACTTTCATCGTCACCAGCGACATCAAGTCGGAGTTAAAGAGCCTGGAGGCCAGCAACAACACGCTGGCTAACGCGCTCGCTTCGCAGATACAGCGGGGGGAGCGGCCCACTTCCACGTTGCCGGGGAGAAATCAGCAGAGCGGCCGCGACGTGGCCGCCTGGTATGGCGATAAACCGGTTTTGCGGGCGGCAACGCAACAGCTGGAAACTCCGCCACCCGACTTCATCAAGAGCGGCTTCAGCAACCTGGTTCGCGACCACGGTCAGCTGTATCTGCGTGCCGTGGCCCGGATGCCCGTATCGGGAGCTCAGCTTACGGTGATTTCCAGCGAACCTTTAGGCGTGTCGCTGCTGCAGAAAATTGCCGCCGACCTGGGCGAGATCAGCTTGTACGTGGGAGATCTCAACCTGGCGGAGCCGGAGGCCAAGCCTCCCCAGAAGACCGGGGGCGCTTCCGGCGACTCCAGCATCAACGTCGATGTCAACAGCGGCGTGAAGATCGGCGGTCTGCAAGTAGCGCCAACGAGTGTGGGCAAGGTGCCGCCGGCCACCGGCCGTCTGGATCGCCAGGTGCACTTTTTCACTACCGTTTCTGTGGTCAATTGGGAAGGCACCGAACGGGACTCCACGGCCATACTTGTAGTGGACACACGGTCGTCCCGACTGTATGACCAGCTTTTCTCGACGCTGGGCAAATTTGCCTCGGGCTGGGCCATTCTGCTGGATGCGATTGCCCTGGGCTTCATCATCATTGAACTGCTGGCGCTGCTCATTGGCGTGCGCTTAACGCGCACGATCACCCGATCCGTGGCGCAGTTGTATGTGGCCACGCAGCACATAAACCGCGGCGACTTCAGTCACCGCATTCTCGTAAAAAGCAAGGATCAGCTGGCCGCTCTAGAAGGTTCTTTCAACTCCATGACCGAATCCATCCAGCGCCTGCTGGCGGAGCAAAAAGAAAAGCAGCGCATGGAGAATGAGCTGGCCATCGCCCAGGAGGTCCAGGCCCAGCTTTTCCCCAAGCGGATCTCGCAGCTGGAGTCGCTGGAACTGCACGGCTTCTGCCGCCCGGCGCGGACGGTCAGCGGCGATTATTACGATTTCCTGCCGCAGCCCCCGGACCGGCTGACCATCGCCGTTGGCGATGTCAGCGGCAAAGGAATTTCCGCCGCCTTACTGATGGCAACCCTTCACGCGGCCTTACGTGCCTACGCCTTGGAACCCCTGCCCCTGGCGGCTATGCCGGTGGCGGTGGGAGCGCAGGTGAACTCGATGCGCTTTAGTGATGCCAATGGCCATGGCATGTTGGTTCCACCCGCCACCCTGGTTAGCCTGCTGAATCGGCGACTGTTCGAAAGCACGCCCACGGAGAAGTACGCCACCCTGTTTGTGGGTAATTATGACGGGCCGGCTCGCCTGCTCACCTACACCAATGCCGGCCACTTGCCCCCGGTGCTAATCGGGCGAGACGGCAGCGTGCGCCGCCTGGATTGCGGCGGCACCGTGGTGGGGCTCTTTGACGGCCTCTCCTTCGAGGAGAGTTCGGTCGAGCTCCATGATGGAGACTTGTTTCTTGCCTTCAGCGATGGGATTACGGAACCGGAAAACGATTTTGGCGAATTTGGCGAGGAACGGCTGATCAGTTTAGTGCGCGACCATCGTCACCAGCCGCTGGCGCGGATCACGGAAACGGTTACTGCCGCGGTGGACGATTGGATCGGCGGCCGCGAGCAGCCTGACGATCTCACTCTGGTATTGGCCCGGGCACGGTGAACCAGTTGTCAGCTCCCGGTTCTCGGATCTCCTGCAATCGTGAGTTCCCCAAGAAGACCGCTATCAGATCTGCGATCGTGGGTCGTAGCCGGGCCGCAACAACGAATTGAGAGCAGCACTCTTTCGCCCGCGGCGCCATCCAAATATTCGATATCGCCACAACGTCAACTCTTCCACCCAAAGGAGGGCTGCCATGAGTCTTTTACTCGTGTGCAACGAGCCGTCTTTTCGAGTGGTGCTAGGCGATCTGCTTCGCGGTGCTGGGTACGAGGTGGACGTCTGCCGCGATTTAGACGGAGCTAACAGGCAATTGCAAAGAACACCCTATGAACTGATCATTTTGAACCTGTTCGACGAAGGGGAGACCACGCTGCGCGCTTGCCATGAACTGCAATCCATTCGGGCACAGCAGAAAATAGCCTTCATTCAGGGCCGGTGGACTGCCATTCCAACGGAAACCTGCCCCCATTACCTTCTCCCGCTGGCGGAGAATCGGGAGGAACTTCTGGCGAGGGTAGCGGAAATCGTGGAGCAGGGATCGCCGCCCCCGCCCAAGTACACCTGGGAATTGGCGGGGCAGAGCCGGTGACGCACTTCACAAGCCGCTGCACCCGCCGGCGATGGAGGGAATGAGCAGCACTTCATCGCCTTCCCGAAAACGGTAATCGCTGCCCCCGAGGAAGCGTATGTCTTCCTCGTTTACGTAGACGTTCAGGAAGCGGCGCAGACCCCCTTGCTCGTCGCAAATATGACGCTGCAGCTCGGGGTAGGTCTGCCCCAGAAAGC
>DATGIY010000468.1:0-3796 GCA_035295475.1 Terriglobales bacterium | reverse complement strand
TAGCGGCGCGCCAGGAAGCGGGCAAATTTTCCGGCACGCTGCGCCTGCTTCGGGAGAAGCGGCAAGTACGTTTGGGGGGATTGGCGCAAGCCGCCATCGGTCAAATAGGTGATGACCGCATCCTGCAGCTCGCGATCGGAACGAATTGTCGAGTGCTCCGTCATCAGCATTTCCGCGCAATCACACTCTGAAAGCGGCGCGCGTAGCCTCCACCGAACGCAAGAGGACATCGGCGGTCAAGCTGGGAGCGAAAGCGTCAAAGGTTACGGCTCGCAATCGCGGCGCACGCTCTGCCACTCTCAGTGCGAGCCCGAGAATTTCCTGGGTCGGAGGCGTAGCCGCGATCCAGGGTCCCTCCAGGTCACGGTCCTCTTCTACTCCCGCCACGTGCAACTCCACTACTTTCTCCAGCGGAAATTCGGCCAGATACTCTCGTGCGGAACGGCCGGAATAGTGAGCGGCCAGCCAGATATGGGGCAGGTCGAGAAGCAGTCCGCAGCCGGTCTGGTCTAGAAAACGGCGCAGGAATTCCGCTTCCGTCATTTGCGCGTAATCCAGCGCAAAAAAGCCGGGGATATTCTCCATGACCAGGGGGGCATTCACCGCATCGCGCAGCACGCGGGCGTTAGCCACAAAACGGCCCAGGAAATCTTCGGTATAGAGTGGCGGAAAAACATAGTCCAGGGTGCGGCTCCCGTCCTGCGTATGCAGACACTGAAAGTGCTCCGCCACCCAGGGCCCGCCGTATATTTCCTGCAAGCGGCGAGCGCGCGTCAGCGCATGCTCGCTCAAGGGATCGGAGAGCTGGCCCAGATAGTCGTGCAGCAGCAGAGGAAAACGATCGCGAATCGCGGAGAAACAGGTGTCGTCGGCGGCGGGTGGATCCGCCATCGACAAATGATCAACCACGCCGCTCGCTTGCAGCAGGGACTGCGCCAAATGCGGATTGTAGAATGCGCCGATCGAAAGCCGGCTTTCGACCATTGCGGGCATAGGCGAAAAAAGCCTGCGGCCGCCGGCGGGTGCCAACCACTCGCTTCAGCCGCCCGCCGCAGGCGCCTCGCTAAGCAACGTTAGTGACAGGTTGGGGCGACTTCAGCCGCTTCTACCAGCTTGAAATCGGCGTGGCAGGTGGCGCTGACTTCCGCGGTTTCCACCAATTGGATCTGGGAATGACAGGTGGGGGCGATTTCGCTGGTTTCCACAATCTTCATCACAACCTCCTGTGAGCACAATTCTGCTCCCACCCTAGGATGCAAAAACCGGGCAGGAGTCGCACAAAAACCGGGCAAATTTTTTGTGCCGCGCGGAGTCCCCCGGCCATCTGCAACTACATGCAAGGCCAGGAGAAGCTGGCAATCGAAGTGCTACTGAGAGAGGACCAGATCGCCAGCCAGTGGCGCCAGGCTCTGGCGCACCGCTTTCTGGATGAAAAATTCTTTTACTGGCTGCCGCCCTCGGTGCAGGCCTGGGTGGAACTTACGCGCTCGGCGGAATACCGCAATAGCAACCGCGCCGTGCAGGTATTGAGCGCCAATGCGGGCGCTGTCGTGAGAATCTGGCCGGAAGCCCAATCCCTGTGCAGCCTGGGTTGCGGCGAAGGCAGTAAAGATCGCATTCTGCTGCGAGCCTACGCTGATCAGGGTAAACCTCTGCACTATGTGGCCGCGGACTTCAGCCAGGCGCTGCTGGAATTGGCCCTGGTGGGCGCCGACTCGGCCGTGGCTTCGCGTCGCGGTGTGAAGTTCGATGTTGCCGAGGAGAGTCATTTGCGGGCGCTTCGCCCCAATGGCATAGCTACCATTTATGCCGTGCTCGGCAACACGCTGGGAGCATTCGGCGCGCATCATTTTCCGGCGCGCCTGCGAGAAATCATGGGCCCGGGTGATCGCGCCCTCTTCGACGGCGAAATTTTCGATCCCAAAACCACTCTGCAGGGATATGACAACCCGGCCAATCGCCGCTTCGCCTTCTCACCGCTCGCCGCCCTGGGGCTAACCGAGCGCGACGGCGAACTGCGTTTCGAACTGCGGCGCGGAAGCGGAGGCGTTCACGAGGTGGCCAAATTTTTTGTTGCTTCCCGCGATTTGGAATTGCGTGTGGCAGGGGAGAGCTTGCCGCTGCACAGTGGGGAGAAGATTCTGATGAGCAGTTCGGTCAAATACGATGAAGACGTGTTCTATCCGCTGCTGGAACACGGCGGATTCCTGATCGAACTGGCCGCCAAGAGCGAAGATGGAAAATTTCTGCTCGCGGCAGTAAGACCCAGGTAAATGACAGCTTGCAGCTGCCGCTCCAGGGTTCTGGGGCCGCATGCGGTGACGCCTCGACCCAGCCTTGGCCGTGACTTCTCCGCCACTATTTGGGCTTGCGGCCGTGAAGCTTAGCCGATATGACTGCCTGGGCAGCTTCGGCTAGCGGATTGGGACCACAGCAAGATCCGCTCGGCAACGAGAGGTCCAGCCCATAGGCTTCCCCCAATTTCTTCGAAGAAGATATCTGGGGAATGGATAGATCGTCGAATCCCGCGTCTAAGGCCAGGCTGACATAATCCCCGAGCAGGCTGGCGCCGGCAATGCATCCCACGTAAGCTTCCACGTTTCGCGCGACCTCGGAGGGCAGGGGCCGCAATAGCACCAGGTCGCTGACTGCGAATCTGCCGCCGGGCTTAAGCACGCGAAAGATTTCGCGGAACACGGCCGGCTTGCTGGTGCTCAAGTTGATGACGCAGTTGCTGATCACCAGGTCCACGGAACCGTCTTCCACGGGAAGACTCTCGATCCGGCCTTTGCGGAACTCGACATTGCTCGCGCCGAGTTCGGCCGCGTTCTTGCGAGCCAGCTGCAGCATTTCATCGGTCATATCGACGCCAATGACCCGACCGTTGGTGCCCACCCTGCGCCAGGCGAGGAAAGCATCGAAACCGGCGCCGCTACCCAGGTCCAGCACCGTCATGCCCGGCTCAATGGCGGCCAGGGCCAGAGGATTGCCGCATCCCAGGCCCAAATTGGCCTGGCCTGCGAGTTTCAGTTCGTCGGGAGAATAGCCAATGACGCGCGCCACGTCGGCGGCATCGCTGCCACCGCAGCCCGATCTCTTGCCCTCCGCAATGTCGGAGTAATGCTGGCGCACGCTTTCAACGATGTTGGTTTCAGTGTTGGACATGGTGCTTCCTCTTTTCTGTGGCGCGGCGACCGCGCCGGTCAATGCTGCAGGTGAACGAAAGTTCCTCGCCTTCGCCTTCCAGCTGGCAGCAGCCGCCAGGCTCCAGCGCCTGGTTCAGCAGGCGAATGGCCGCCAGCAGTTGCGGCTGCAAACCGGCGGGAAAGGCAGAAAGTATGGTCCGGGTACGATCCAGCATTAATTGATCGATCTTGGCGCGCACCTCGCGGCCACTTGCGGTGATAGCCACACTGGCGGCGCGTCCATCTGGCGCTGTGCCCCGAACCCGCTTCACCAGCTGCCGCGTCTCCAGCTTTTGCAGGACTCGCGTCATGGCGCTGGGGGAAATACCGGCACTCGCGGCAAGATCGGAGATGCGTGCCCCCTCGCTGTCGATGAGAGTTCGCAGCAGGCCGCACTGGCGTGTGGTCAGCCCTTCGCAGCAGATCTCATCCGGCCCCACCCGGCCCAGCAGCCGGGATAAGCGTTCCAGTTCCTGCGTCCACTGGCGGATATCGGCCATGTCAGAATGCTAGCGCAATATAGTTGCATGAGTCAAGCAATTATTTTTGCCGCCACAGCCTGACAAAACACACAAGGAGTGTTGTGGGGTGGGCCGTCTTCGGCATTGTCG
>DATGIY010000467.1:0-2144 GCA_035295475.1 Terriglobales bacterium | reverse complement strand
CGGCGGAACCGGTGGCCCGGACCTGGCGAAGCGGCAAGCCGGTTGCGGCGTTCAGCGCCTGCTGAATCTCGGCCAGGATGGAAAGCGCGATCGAGGGTGAGGTGTCCGCACCCAGGTCGATGCCCGTGGGCGCGTGCAGCTTTGCCAGCCATGCCTCGATATCTCCGGCCTCCGCGTTCAGTCCCCTGAGGCGCGCCGCTTCCGCCAGCGCTTCCCGGGTGCGCCGCTGCGGACCCAGAACGCCCAGGTAGGCGTAGGGAAACTCGCGCGCATCGCTCATCAACGCGGCAAGGATGTGCGAATCCTGCTCGAAGCTGTGGGTCATCAGCACGGCCGCGTCGGTGGGCAGCAGGGGAAGCCGTTCGGGGTCGGGCAAGTCCTCCATCTTGAGCACGCGGACCTGGTCGGCTGCGGGAAAGCGGCCCGGCGTGGCCAGGTGCGAACGGCCATCGGCGATGGCCACGAACCAGCCCAGTTCGCGGGCCACCTTGAGCATCGGCCGGGCGTCATCGCCGGCGCCGAAGATCCACAGGCCGGGGCGCGCCGCGCGATAGTCTGCCCACACGCGAGTCGCAATTCCGTCAATTTCGATTCGCCGTTCGAGGGAGGCGCGGCGTGTGAAGGCTTTTTCCGCCAATTCCTGAAGCGGAAGTTCCGTTGGAACCGCTGTATTCGGTTCCGGCGCCGGCCTGCCGGCCCACGCGCGCTCCCCGATGTGGGGACCATCCAGCACGGTGGCGATGGCGAGCGGCCGGCGGACGTCCCAAGCGGCCTTCAATGCATGCAGCAGCCGGCTCGCCGTGTTGCGCCGTTCGAGCAGAATGTACACTACGCCGCCACAGCCCGAGCCATACGGAAGATCGCCGTCATCTTCCAGCGTCGAATAGCGCTCGACCACCGGACCCTTGGAGGTGAGCCACCAGGCGCGCTTCGCGACCTCGGCTTCCAGGCATCCTCCGCTGACCGTTCCGGCGCGGCGGCCATCCTGGGCAAGGAGCATGCGCGCGCCGGGACGGCGGTAGCTCGATCCCTCGACGGCCACCACGGTGGCCAGCACGTAATCCGCTTCCAGGTTTTCTAACTCGCTCCACAGCGGCAGGATATGTTCAAGGTCGGTCATTTGCTTACTGGTTTCGGAGAGGTGCGGGGCGTCATTCTCCGACTTTCCTCATCTTAGACCGCGTCGCGGCTCAGCCGGCGTACTCGCGGTCGGTGACGTGCTCCATCCACTGCACATTCACGCCCTGCGCATCGGCTTCCTGCATGGCAAGATGCACCATGGTGTTATTGGGCGCGGCCCCATGCCAGTGCCGCTCGCCGGGCGCGATCATCACGGTGTCGCCGGGATGGATCTCTTCCACCGGCCCGCCCGCAAGTTGCACCCTTCCCACGCCGGAGAGCACGTGCAGGGTCTGTCCCACGGAATGCGAATGCCATGCGGTGCGCGCGCCCGGCGAGAAACTGACGCGAAACGCGCCAATCCGCAACGGCGCGGCACCCACTACGATCTCATCCAGCCAAACATCGCCTGTGAACCACTCGGCGGGTCCTTTGCGGCTGGTGCGTTCGTTGCTTCGTACTATGTTCATTGGCTTGGGCTCGAACTCTCGATGGATTTGCGTGTACTCGCAGGTCCCGAAACCGAGACCTAGGCACCCAGGATTAGTAGTTTATGCGCACCTCACGCTTCCAGGACAGTGGACTTCAGCAGGTCCTCAATGCGGACGGGCAACTCGCGGACCCGCACTCCGGTGGCGTGATAGACCGCCTCGGTGATGGCGGGCGCGACACCGGCCATCCCGATTTCTCCGATTCCGCGGGCGCCGTACTCGTTCACGATCAGGTCTGGATAGTCGAGGAACGTGACCTCCAGTTCGGGCAGGTCGGCGCAGGTGGGCACAATGTAGTCGGCGAAGTTGTTGTTGATGGGCTGGCCGGTGCGCGGATCGTGGATGGTCTCCTCGAACAGGCTCATGCCCACTCCCATGATCGCCGCGCCCAGGATCTGGTTGGTGCCTGCGCCCTTGTTGATGATGCGCCCGCAATCGAATATGGAGAAGATACGGCTGACGCGCAGGCGCGCGATGTCCGGCTCCCACTCGACCTCGGCGAAGTGGCAGCCGAAGGAGTGCAACGAATACTCC
>DATGIY010000466.1:0-3467 GCA_035295475.1 Terriglobales bacterium | reverse complement strand
AGGTCCGAGTGGAACAACATTGCTGTTTAATTCGGCCATGCTGGGCTCCCCTCCCAAAAACTGCTTTGTAAGAGCACAACTTTCGGTGCCTGCGAGCAGCCCAGCCGACTTCCAGGAATCGTGGGCTCTCATGAATGAAGATGGCGGGAACTCGTGACTGGTGGCCTGAGGCCTCGTCTGCAAAGAAGAACCGTTACTTTTTGCGAGAATCTGATTTCTGCACAAACAGGCGCAACGCCGTCTTGCGCACAATTTCCGGGACTTCCTTATTGACAGAAAGGCCTTTGAGATCGCTTAACAGCAGGTTATTAACCAGATTCAGCGCAAGATCGATGGGCACTTTGGGATTAAAGGCGAGGTTGCGCTGGATGCGGTAGTTCTTGGCGTATTTGCGTTTGCCCGCCAGCCCACGAAAGACGACCTCCTGCACATTTTTCATGCCGGCAAACATTTCCGCTTCCGTATCCGTCAACTTGGGCGATTCCAGCACCGCCTGGGGAACAACCTTGGCGCCATCGCGAATTAGGATAAAACGCTCATCCTTGTTGCCTTTCATGGCCAACTGGACGCGCTCGCCGACGGTCAGGGCCGCAATTTTCTGCAACACGCTCTTTGGTTTCTTAGCCTCTGCATGAGCGGGAGCTGCCGCGGCCGCCGCTCCCCCTGAGGCGACGGCTGGTGTCGCAACCGCGACAACTGTTTCGGCTTCCTCGGCGCCTCCCATGATGTGGAAGCTCTTGCCTTCCTCGGCGGCAATTTCAGCCGCGTGCTCCGCCAGGAAAGCATGAATCTCCGCCTCGCTGGGTTCCGGACCTGAAGCGGCGGCTTGGTCGTGACCACCCGGTGCGGCAGAAACCTCTTCCAGCATGCTGTTCACGCGCGCCGTTTCCACTTCACGCAGGCCGCCGTTCTGCGCCAAAGCACGCAAAATCATCGGCGACTTGCTGACCCTTACGCTGGCCAGCATCTGCTCAATGATTTCGCGCCCTCCTTCGGCCGCAATCTCCGCCACCCGGGCTTCGGGCAGCGATGGATTCTCCAGCAGAGCGGGAAACAGGCTGGGCCGGCGGTTGTTCGGGTCTGCCATATACTCCAGGACTTCGCCGGGAGTATGCGAGTCAGAGGCCGCAGCCAGGCACGCTGCCTCATCCCAGCTGGCCAGAGTCAGGCGAGCCTGCTCGCCGAAAACAGGGTTGCGAGTGAGCAGAACCAGGATCTCTATCATCTCCGCCGGGGGCACGGAAAGCGCCCCGTTGGCGGCGGCGCGCAGCAGGTTGGGCGGCACCGTCGATTCGCGAATCATGTCCACCATGCGCGCCATGATTGTCAGTCCCTCACTCTATTCTGTGCCACCAAATACTCCAGGTCGGTGACTACCCGGTCCAACTCGTCCACCAGGCGATTGCCGCCGGCGGCGCGAAATGCGTCCACCAGGGCGCGGTAGTACCAGAGCGTGCCCTCGCGTCCACCCTTAAATCTCTTCCACAGCATCTCGCCGTGCTGGCGGTAGTCGGCGAGGATATCGCGGGCATTGTGCAGCTTGTCAGCCGCCGAAATAAGGCGCGCGTCGGCCGGTTCGTGGCGAACGGCTTCGATGTAACGCACTTTGCGATCTTTCCACGGCGGCTTGGGAACGGTGTCGGCGTCAGTACAAGCTTCCACCAGAACAGCCACACGCTTTCCGAAGCGTCGTTCGATTTCGCGCAGGATCGGTTTACCGCCCTGGTCCTCCACGGCATCATGGAGCAGGGCGGCGATAGCCATGTCTTCGTCTCCGCCCTCCGCGAGCACAATAGAAGCCACACCCAGCAAATGAGAGATGTAGGGCACTCGGGTTCCCTTACGCGCCTGCTGCGCATGCAGGTTGGTAGCGTAATCCACCGCCTCCAGAAAGCGCCGGTCAAGGACGGGATCGGGAGGCTCGTGATCGTGGGGGTGGGGCTTCTCCTCCATCTTCATGCCAAACAACAGGTTAATGCACCTGCAAGATGGTTGATCTGATTACGGAGGTAACGACAGGAATTTGCTCCACTCTCGCGAAAGCTCGCTCTGGCCAGATTCCCAGAGTTACTCGCAGCAAGGATCACCCCGGAACCATTCCACGCCTTCTCTGGCAATCAGGGGCACCATGATCAAAGCGACGACGGGATCGGCCCACCACCAGCCCAGCAATAGATTCAGGAGCAAACCCGCCAGCAAAATGCCGGAAAGATAGGCGCAGAAGTCCGACTGACGAGAATCCGCTTGCATGGCCCCGCTGTTGAGCTGTCGCGCCACCTGGCGTTTGGCTCGTGCCAGCAGCGGCATGGCAATCAGGGCGCTTATGGCCACGCCAATCCCCAATAGGCTTTCTCTGGGCGCTTCACGCAGGATCAGGCCTTTAGCGGCGTCGAAGGCCACATAGGCGGCGAGCAGGAAAAAGCAGACTGCCACCAGCCTTTGGGCGCGGCGCTCGGCGTGCTCACGCTCTCGCGGATTGGCCTCCGCCCGCAGCCGCCAGAGCAGCACAAGGCTGGAGGAAATTTCGATCAGGGAATCCAGCCCGAAACCCACCAGGGCAATACTGCCGGCGAGAAGGCCGGCAATTAGAGAGCAGATGCCCTCAGCCGAGTTCCAGGCCAGCGTCAGGTATTCCAGGCGGCGGCCGCGGCGGACCGCCAGGGATCGGGCAATTGAGTAACCGGGCAACTGTGTAATTGGATTCGAAGATTGCGATTCATCGCCCATTACTGCATCCGTATCAATCCCGGGGTGGAATCATCATCTGCCAAAATACCGGTTGCACAGTGGAGAGTGATTTTCAGGTACACAATTACCCGATTACACGCTTACTCAATTTTTTCGTCGCGCCGCATGCGCAGGTACGCTCGAATGAAAGGATCGATATCGCCGTCGAGCACGCGGTCCACATCCCCCACTTCTTCCTTGGTGCGATGGTCCTTGATCAGGCGATAGGGCGCCAGCACATAAGACCGTATCTGCGAGCCAAAATCGATGTCCAGCTTCGATTCCTCGAGCTTCTTGGAGATTGCGCGCTTCTTCTCCAGTTCATGCTCGTAGAGCTTGGAGCGCAAGATGCTCATGGCGCGCTCGCGATTCTTGTGCTGGGAGCGCTCGTTCTGGCAACTGACCACGATCCCGGTGGGAAGATGCGTGATGCGGACGGCGGAATCCGTGGTATTGACGTGCTGCCCGCCTTTGCCGCTGGAGCGATAGGTGTCAACCCGCAACTCTTCCGGTTTGACCACGATTTCAATGCTCTCGTCGATTTCCGGCGAAACAAAGACGCTGGCGAAGGAAGTGTGGCGGCGTTTCGCCTGATCGAATGGCGAAATGCGCACCAGGCGGTGCACGCCGATCTCGCTGGTCAGCAGCCCGTAGGCGTACTGGCCGTTGACGCTGAAGGTGGCTGACTTGATGCCCGCTTCTTCGCCCGGCTGGTAGTCGTTGAGCACAGTTTCGAAGCC